>DASPGQ010000271.1 GCA_035620555.1 Vicinamibacteria bacterium | reverse complement strand
CACATAGGCGTGCATCAGCTCCTGTAAGACTTCGGAGGAAGTCACGAGCTGTGATTTGCGCTCGAGGTTCTTCTCGAAGAACGACCGCGCTTCCTCACGCAAGGGGTGCCTTCGGCCAACTGCGTACATGAAAACGTTGGTGTCGATGAAGATCAAGTACCCGTCCCGCCCGAGGATTTGGACATCTCGATGACCTCTCGGTGCTGCGCCCAGTCCGGCTCGACACCCTCCTCTCGCTCATCGATCTCTTCAAAGAAGCGACGGAGCTCATCGAGCGTTCGGATCCGCCGAGAGCGAACATCGGCAAGCCGTGCTCGCCCCGCTTCTCGGAGCCAGGCGCTCAACGAAAGGCCCTGAGACTCGGCCATTTGTCGAAATGCCTCTCGCTCTTCTTCCTCCAGGATTACCTGAACGCGCTTGCTCATAGATGTGTATTTACAAAACCCATGTGTATTATAGATGTGTATTCGTCGAGAAGTCAATACGAGTGGGAGGGTGGCAGTTAGCTAGAATCAGCCGGCGCCGACGCCCCGTTTCGGCGTATACTTTCGTCGTCCAAGTCCTTTAGAACGTTGAAGAGACACGCCCTTCGTTTTGCCACCTTGCTTGCGGTACTGTGTGGCTGCGGCGATCGAGGGAATTTCTTGTCCCCCGAGCCATCGTCCGCTCCCGCAATCACGTCCGGCACGCATTTATCGGGTGACGGTCTCTCCCAGCTCGCGGAGGATTTCCCTTTCAAGAGGATTCTCTGCTTTGGAGACAGCATCACGCTGGGAATCACGCTCGAGTCTCCGCCGGAAATCCACGCCGATCTCTCGCTCGTCGAGGGGTACGTCCCGAAGCTGTGGCGACGCCTGGAAGAACGCTACGGAACGGGCCTCGAGCTCATCAATGCCGGCATCGGAGGAGAGAGAACGACCGAGGGTGTCGAGCGCATCCGCTTCGAGATGCGCACGCACAACCCCGACCTCGTCTTGTTGCTCGAGGGGGTCGTCGACGTGAACAACCCCACCCCGCGCTTTCCCGTCGTTCGCGAGAACCTGGCGAGAATGATGGAGCTCGTGCGTCGCGAGGGAAAAGCGATCATCGTGGGGACCTACCCGAGACTGAACCCCGATGGCTTTCGGACGAATGGCTGGGAGAACGTGCCACGGCTCAACGACGTGATCCGCCAGGAGGCGAACCGGCAAGGCGTACCCATCGCCGATCACGAGCAGGCGACCCTCGGCGATTTGAGCGGCCAGGGACCCGACGGGCTCCACCCCAACGACATCGGTTACGAGGCGATCGCGGATACCTGGTTCGAGGCCATCGTGCTTCTGGTCGAGGGACCAACCTGAGCCTCTTTGGAGTATGACGGGTGAACCGACATCGCCTGGCCGAGGCGCGCAGCCTGGCTCTCCATAGAGCGATCGGCGAGCTTCTGGACGAGGACCCATCCATCCTCGAACGCGCCCGTGCCGTCACGATCTTGAGTAGAAGAAGCGGATCGAGAGGATCGAAACCGTCACGAACAGCGCGGAGGAGACGAGGAATGTTCCCCCGCGAAGCGAGTGGTAGAAGACGCCGCCAAGAATCAGGCCCACGATGCTCGCCAGGCTCCCGACGCTTCCACCGAAGCCCTGCACCGCACCCTGGTATCGTGGGCCTGCCGCCTTGGACAGGACCGCGAGGAAGGACGGCCACTGGAGGCCGTTACCCAGCGAGAAACAGGCGGCTCCCGCGTACAGGGACACGGGGCTTTCGGACGTAAAGAGCCAGAAGCCCACTCCGAGGATCAATCCACCGGCCACGACCAGAGGCGACTCGGGCAGCTTTGCCGCGAGCCTGCCCAGCAGAGGCCCCTGCACGAGCACGGTCGTCAGCCCCAGGAAGGAGAAGAAGAGCCCGAGCTCCTTGACGGACCACCCGAGGGATGTCGTGGCGTGCACCGGAAATGCGGCGTAGAAGAAATTGAAGCCGAGAAAGATCAGGAAGTAGACGGCCAGTAAGAACGGCACGTTCTCTAGACGGAGCGCCTGCGCGAAGCTCACTCGGCCGTCGGACTCGAGCTCGAAACACTCGCGCTGCTCCTGCCCGAAGATTTTTCTTACCTCGGTCTTCGTGGGGTTCTTTCTGAGCGCACAAGGGCGTGATTCCGGCAAGACTTTCCAGATGACCAACGAAGCTGCGAGGGATATCGACAAGGCCGCGAGCACCGGAAGGGTCTCTTCCCATGCCGTCGCTCCAAGAAAACCAGTCAACATGGGGCCGGCGATGAAACCCAGGTTGGTGGCGACCGCCATCTTCCCGAACTGCTTGTTGCGCTCGGACTCTTGCGTCAGGTCGGCAAGGTAGGCGTTCGCCACCGAGACGTTCCCGCCGGTCAGGCCGTCGGTGGCACGTGCGGCGAACAGAACCAGTAGAGGGAGCGTCAGGACCCATGCCCCTCCCGCTCCGTCGAACCGGAAGAGGGGAATCGGGGGGAGCGACAGTGCGAGCAGGAAGATGATCCACGAAGCGAACGTGCCAAGCTGGCTCAGCAGCAGGATTTTGCGTCGGCCGTAAACGTCCGACCACTTGCCGAGCAGGGGCGCGCCGATGAGCTGGCAGGCAGAATAGGTGGCTCCCACGACTCCGTAAACCACCGCGTTTCCGCCGAACTTGGTGACGACGGTGACGAGAAAGGGGAGGACGATGCTGTAGCCCAGGGTGCCAATGAAACTGACGAGGAACAAGGGAAAGAGAGACATGTCGCGAGCTCACTTGCTCGTGGGCCAGGTTTCGGCGGCGAGGCTGGAAGCACGGTGGCGGCCAGCAGACGCCTCGACTCGAGCAATATACTCGATCTCCAATCGAGACGTTCGCGGGGCGTGCGTTTCGCCCCGAGGATTTCGCACGGCCTGAAGCGAGGACGCCCAGTTCCCGTGCATCTTTCACCGACGGCCACGGTTCGAGAACAGTGAGGTCGCTCGAACCGTGGGTGTAATAATCATTTGAGGCGGTGCACATGGGACTCCTGGAACGGATGTTCGGTAAAAAGCCCACTTTCGCAGAACGCGTGTGGCTCACCGAGGAGCGCAAGCTCGAAGACTTCGAGAAACAGCTGGAGACGGACTCGAGGGAAGGAGCGGTCACGAGTCTCGCCATCTATCATTTTCCCATCACCGGCGAGCGCGTCCGGCAGCGCTTGGATCGGCGTGGGCTCGAATACCGTGAGTTGCGTCGTCCGGGAACGGATCAGCTCGAACAGTTGCCGACGTGGAGGGGGGCGGGGACCATCGCCGTGCTGGCTTCGGATGAGATTCCCGAAGAGATCAAGCGGGGAATCCACCACCGGCGCCGCGTCGATGACCAGACACCCGTTCGGGTTCAGCTGGTGGAGCATTTTCCGATGCCGCAACGCGACGACCACGTGCTCAACCTGGCAATGTATCTCCCGCGAGGAACTACCTTCTCCTGTTACACGGGGTTGGACGAGCCGTGGGTCACGAAGTTTCTCGGTAGCTCCACGCGCGAGCTCCTGGAGCGGCTCGGGGCCTCTGATGACGAACCGTTGAGCCACTCTATGATCTCCGCGGCTTTGCGACGGGCACAGGAGCAGCTCGCGAAGAAGCGGAGGAGCCTCGAGCAGCCAGCCCGATCGTGCGAGGAGTGGATGGAGCGGAACGTGAGCTAGCTATCGTCTCTGACTCAGTTCGCGGTAACGTTCCATGGCTCGCTTTTCTTCCGCTGCGTTTCCAAGAGAAGCGTAGGCCGACGCAAGATTGAGCTGAATCGAGGCGTTCTCGGGCTCGAGCGTGGCGGCTCGGGCAAAACATTCGACCGCTTCCTCGTCTTGGCCAGAGTCCAGAAGCAACGTTCCGAGCAGCGACCAGGCGTCGGGGAAAGCCGGGTCGAGCTCGAGAGCGCGCCGCAGCGATGGCGCGGCTTCGGCTCGAGCTCCCGCTCCCGCTCGGGATGCAAAGAGTCCGCGGAGGTAGTGGTACTCGGCGATGGTCCCGTCCCGCGCGAGCGCCTCGTCGATCCACCGCTTGGCCGACGCCGTGTCGCCCTTGGAGAAGGCGATCTTGGCGAGCATCGAATGAGTCTGAGTATTCTCGGGGTCGATATCCAGGACTGACAGGAACACTTTTTCTGCCGCCAGCATGTCGCCGGTTCGCAAGAGCTCGGCCGCTTGTTTGTAAGTGACTGCGACCCGCGCCTCCCGCTCGGACGTTTCCTGCTCGGCTACGCTGAGCTCCCGGAACGTTTCCGCCGCGCTCCGGGCCTCCTCGTCGCGTCCGGCTCGCTGATAGGACTGTGCCAGGTTGTAGTAAACCTGAGAGGCATCGGGATGCGCGTCGCGGGCGCGTTCGAGCTCCGAAAGCGCTTCTGCCTCACGTCCGGTCCGGGAGAGTACGCGCGCGAGGACGAGTCGAGCTTCCAGCATTTCGGGACTCACTTCGAGGGCACGCCGTGCGTATTCCTCCGCTTCGGAGTAGCGGTCTCGGTTGCGACTCAGAAGCTCGGCCACGCGCTCGAGCAGGACGGGATTCTGGTTATCCTCGGCGAGCCCGGCTCGGTACACGTCGAGTGCTTCGTCGGTTCGCTTGGTTTTCTCGAGCTTTTCCCCGAGAAGCCGCCGGGCCTCGATCTCGTGAGGTTTCGATTCGACGTAGCTCGCGAGCGAGGCGATCGCCTGGTCTTCGTCGCCGAGCTTTTCGTGCACTCCGGCGAGGAGAAGAAGCGCCTCGGGGAGGGAAGAGGCCTTCTCGAGATAGGGGAGAGCTTCCTCGGCTCTCCCCGATCGGTACAAGAGCTCGCCGTAGTCGAGAGCGTAGGAGGTTTCCTCGGGTGCGAGCTCGGCTGCCTGGCCCATAGCCTCGAGCGCCTGGTCCGTGCGTCCGAGCGCGGCGAAGAGCAAACCGAGCTCATGGTGGATGGCGGGGTCGTTCGGGTCCGTCCTCCGTGCCTCGTCGAGAGTCCGGATCGCCTCGATCGTCCGCCGCTCCTCCACGAGGCGCCTGGCGGTCTCGATGGCTCCGTCACTTTGCTGGCCGGCAAGCGCTGCGAGCAGAGCGAGGACTGTTCTCATTTCAGCGTCCGAAGATTCTCCCGGGCGGCATCCAGCTCGGGCTCGATCGCGATCGCCCTCTCGAACGCCTCGACCGCTTCGAGGCGGCGTCCCTGGCGGGCGAGAACGATTCCGAGTCCATTGTAGGCCTCGTAAGAATCGGGCGCGAGCCCGATCGCCCGGCGAAAAGTCTCTTCGGCCGCCTCGAGCTCGCCGCTGTTCGAGCGGATGCTGGCAAGGTTCAGCAGTGCGGGGACGTAGTCCGAATCGGAAGCGAGAGCTCGCTCGTAGGCCTCTCGCGCCTCGGTGACACGCCCCTGTTGCTCGGTGACCAGCCCGAGAAGGTTCCAGGCGGAGGGCTCGCCCGCGCCGAGCTCGACACCGCTCCGGAACGCCGCCTCCGCGGCGGCGAAATCCCCGTCGCGAGCCCGCGCCCGGCCGTGCGCGAGGGCGGCCTCGAACGCTGCCCGGCGCGCTTCCGCGGATGAGGGCACGAGCCGCAAAGCGGAGCGAAAAGCCTCTCCGGCACCACCCGGCTCTCCGGCGCCGAGGCGAGCTTCTCCCAGGCTCATCAACGCGCCGAAATGATTCGGATAGATGGCGAGCCCGTCATCGAACCGCTTCGCCGCTTCTACGAACGCTTTCTTCTCGAGAAGCTCGGCTCCCAGGAGGAAATGGCTGCGGGCGCTTTCCGGTGCCGTCTCGACGGTGCGCCGGAACAGAGTCTCGTTGTTGCGCCAGTCGAGATTGCGGCGCCGGAGCCG
>DASPGQ010000270.1 GCA_035620555.1 Vicinamibacteria bacterium | reverse complement strand
TGTCGCTCCAGCCGGACGGCTGCGCGTTCGTCGTACTGGGAGAGCGCGATCCCCCCGGGGCCGTTCTCCGGCTGGAGAATCCTTATCGGGTGAACGATTGGCACGATGCGGTTCGAGCTCTCGAGAGCCTGGATGAGAACGACACCTATAGCTGGCTCGGCTCGGAGCAGATGCTGCCTCTCGTGAAACGCTCCAACGCGGTGATCTATGCCATCGCCCGCGGCGAGCCTCCCGTCATGCCCGATCTGAGATCGGACGTGGGCCGAAAGAGCTGGGTATCGTCGCGGCGGACTCACGGGGCACGCACGCGTCTTCTCCGTGAGCTCACCGAGGAAAGTGGGGGGCGGCTCCTCGAAGCCACGTCTTTCGAAAAGCTGCAGGAGCTCTTCCTCGAGATCCTCGCCGAGATGAAGACCCGCTATATCCTGTCGTACAGTCCGCCGGAACCCGTTCGGGAAGGCTGGCACCGGCTCGAGGTCAAAGTCAGAGAGAGGGGGGTCGATGTCCATGCTCGCCGCGGCTACACCTACGAAGCGGAACGTTAGTCTCTGCGCCGCGCTCCTCTTTCTCGCCGTCAGGGGCGAGGCCGGCCCCCAGGAGCTCGCAGGCGATTGGCTAACGCGGAACGAGCCCTTCCTCGTCTCGGTGGCCGACCGACTCTGGCACATGGCCGAGCCGGCCCATCACGAGATACGAACTTCCGCCTATCTCCAGTCGGAGCTCGCGCGGGCTGGATTCGAGATTCGAACCGAGATCGCGGGGCTCCCCACGGCATTCGTCGCCGAGTACGGAAGGGGGAAGCCCGTCATCGCCGTCGTCGCGCTCCTGGACGCCCTCGCTGGAGCCGGAGACGAGCCGGCGTGGCACGGCTGCGGGCACCACTTGATCGGCGCCGGCGACCTCGGTACGGCGCTCGCACTCCGTGAAGCGATCGCAAGCCAGGGTGTCCCGGGAACCATCCGTTTCTATGGCGCGCCGGCCGAAGAGATCTACCACGGCGGGGTGTATATGGTTCGCGCCGGAGCCTTCGACGACGTCGACGCTCTCCTCTTCTGGCATCCCTCCTCGGTGACCACCGTCATCGGCCGAAGCGGGCTCGCGATGGACTCGGTGCGCTTCTCGTTCCGAGGTCTCGCTTCCGACGCCACCGACGCCCCGGAGAAAGGACGAAACGCCCTGGCGTCCGCTCTTCAGCTGTCTTCCGCGGTCGACGAGGCGCGCGTCGACTGGCCCGCCCCCGCGGTCGTGAATCACGTCTTGCTCGAGGGTGGCACGTTACCTTCCGTCGTCCCCGAGCGGGCGGTCCTCTGGTATTTCCTCCATGCCCGGGATCGCACCGCCGTCGATCGGATTCGATCCGACGTGGAGGAGCTCGCTCGGAAAGTCGCGATTCGGACGGAGACCGAGCTCGAGATACAGGTTCTCTCTTCCACGCGGCATTGGCTCATCAATCGGGAGCTCTCCAAGATCCTCGATCGGAATCTGGGAGACGGGCACATCCCGCTGTCGTTCACCGATGAGCCCGTTCCTATCAGCGACGACACCGCGGAGGCGAGCTGGGTGACGCCGCGAGGCGGCCTTCTGGTGCAGGCCTTTCCCGAAGGGACGCCGTCTCACAGCCGCGCGTGGAACGACTCGGGAAGATCGCGCCTTGCCCGAGAGGCCATGATGCTTGCCGCGAGAACCCTCGTGAGGACGGCGCTCGAATTGATGCTCGATGGGGAGACTCTCGAGAGAGTGAAGCGGGAGCTCGAACGAGAGACGGCCGGAAAACCCTACCGTTCGCCGCTACCCGAAGGGCGAGGGCCGTTCGATTTCCTTCCACGCCCGCGCTCAGGAGAGAGCAAGGAGCCGCGGTGAGTCTCGGGCCGAATCGGGGAATTCCCGCTTCCGTTTGGTCGACGGACGCTCAGCGGAGGCGCCCCCGATTCATGTCGTCGCCTCGATACGAAGCGCGCTTCCGGGCGAAATCTCGACCGCGGAGCGCAAGCGAATCCGCAAGGCGCCGTCCTCGATACTCGTGTCCGCGGGAATCTCCGAGCCGGTGAGAGTCACTCTCGCGTTCATGCTTTCCGAGCCCGGGCTGGCCGAGATCGAGACCTGCTCGAGCGTGAGCGCATCCCCATAGAGGTATCTCAAGGAGGCATCGATCGCCGTCTGACTCCTCTCCTGCTCGTAGACACCCCAACCCGTCCCCGCCGACCAGAAGGTCACGAACCGTCCCGCCTCGCTCTTCGGTGAGAAGGCGATGGCACGTTCGGGCCCGGAGTACCGAAACCCCGAGAGCGCGAGCAAGAGCGACCAGCTCGCGAGGGCGCGGGCGTAATGATTTCCGCACTCCACCTCGTTCCACGGGTTGCGCCGCTCCCCGTCGTAGCGGCTTCGAACGGCGCGAACGATGCGGAGGCCTTCGTCCACCATGCCCTCGTAGATCAGGTGGGCGGCCACCTGATATTCGATGCCGGTCCAGACCTCGTCGGAGTAGACGAAGGGGAGAAGCGGCCGGCTGCCGCGCGGCCAGGAGCAGAGCAGGAGTCCGGCTTCGTCACCGAGGGCGAAGATTCGTTGTGGATTCGAATGGTCGCGCAGCGTCTCCTTGAAGTTGTAGCGGTAAACGGATCGGATGGCGCTCCGCACGTGCTCTTGGGGAAGGACGTAGCCCATGCCCACCACATGGGCCATCCACTGGCCGAGCATCTGATCCGAGAGACAGCCTGCCCCGACCTGGTATTTTTCCTCGCGCGCACGCTCGAAAGCCTGCACATAGAACTCACCATTCCAGGTTTCCTCGTCGAGCAGCCGTCGCCCGCGCTGTTCGAGGTCGCGGTAGCTCGTCGCCGTGCTCTCGTCCCCCACCGCGCGAGCCATGACCGAAGCACAGCGAAGGGCGGCCAAATAGATGGCCCCCATCATCGGGTTCGGCCCGCGAAACTCGATGTCGTAGGTGTTGTGCTGAACGCCTTCCGTGACGCCGTCGCGATCGGGATCCCAATCCTTCCAGGCGAATTCCAGGGCGAGCTTCGCCTTCGGCCAGTGACGCTTCAGGAAATCCAGATCGCCCGAGAGCTGCCACTCGCGGTAGAGCTTGACGATCGTGCCCATCTGGCCGTCCGCGGCCGCGTGGGGGAAATCCCACTTCTCCGTCTCGAGCGGCACCCGGGTGCGAAACACCATGAACCCGGACTCGTCCGTGTTGCGATCGAAGTCGACGTCCCTCATCGTGCGCTCGAGCGCGGGGAAGAGAAAAGCGAGCGCCTGCTCGTAGTTCCATACATGGGTGCAGTTCAACGGGCAGCACCCGTGGTCGTCACCCGTACCCTCGAACGCGTAGAAGTTACCGTCGCTCGCGCGGAAGCAGGTATTCGTCCGGATGATCGACATCTGGCTCGAGACCGCATCCAGAATCTCGGCGGGCGCCGTCGTGGAGAAGAGCGCGTCATGAAACAGGCGTGTCTCGCGTTCGAGGCGGGGGAGCTCCCCCGCGGCATAGGTGGCGACGGCCCAGGCGTCCTCGAAGAGGCTTCCGTAGAAGTTGCCGATGATCGGGCCGCCGCGATTCGGCTCGTAGCCGAATATCTCGTTCACCCAGTAATTCTGGCGGTTACCGAAATGCCAGGTAATCAAGAAGGGGATGGTTGCCGTTTCCCCGGGTGCCAGGCGGACGATGCCGCCGATTGAGCCGATGTCGGTCTTGCCGTCGGGGCTCTCGTCGGATTCGATCACGGGATCCAGGCGACCGTCTCTCCCGAAGTCGTCCCAGAAGAGGCTCTGGGCGTCGAACCACTCGCCCCTCGTCCACCTCGTCTGGAAGGTGGTGTCTTTGGCCAGCGTGGCGAGCACGAGGCTTCCGAATCTCCGATCGTCCGAGGCCAGCCGTGTGGTCGTCATCGAGATCCCTTTGAGGGACCTCTCGTTACGATAGGCATTGACGTTCCCGCCGCGCAGGTCGCCACCCGCGGAGTTCTGGAGCGAGCCCATCACCGTCGCCTGCACCGTGCGCTCGTGCCGGTTCGTGAGATGCCAGTAGAAGACGGCGAGAGGAAGGCCGGAGTCTTTTTCGTTGCCTGGAATGAAAGGGTTGAAGCATTCGAGAGAGATATCGAGGGGAACGCGCTCGTCGATGAGCTCCACGCGTGCGAAGGGGTACGATCCGAGGAAGCGGCTCCTCTGGAAACGCGGCATGCCGGGCATACCGGCGCGTGGAATACCGAAAGCGCCGCGATAAGGAGGCGTGAGCTCGGACTCGAGCAGCATGGTCCTGGGCTCCCTCCCGTCCGCCTGAAACCAGAGTGCGAAGAAAGTATTCTCGGGGTCTCCGCCCTTGTTGGGCTCGTTCATGACCTCCCAGTCGCGAAGCTGACCCCGCCCGCCGAGGGAGACCGTGCCGGTGCCAATTCCTCCGAGTGGAAAGCCGATCTCGGAGAGAAACGGCTCCTCGAACACACGCCAGACGTGCTCCCCGACGCTCGCTTCGTTTCGCGGAGCACGATTCGCCGCTTGCTGGCGGCCGAGACCGATGAATGGCGCCGCGCTCAAGAGCTTGAGAACGTCGCGTCTCTCCATTTCAGCTCCCTCGTTTCAAAACGCGTCCGGGAAAAGCGCCGGTCGTCTTCCCGTTGGAGTAAACGAGAGCTCCGTTGACCCAGACTTTGTGGATCCCCTCCGAGATGGCATGCGGGTCATCGGGCGTCGCCCGATCGATGACGGTAGTCGAATCGAAGAGCACGAGGTCCGCCTTCATTCCGGGCGCGATCCGCCCCCGATCGGCGAACCCCATCTGCGTGGCGGGAAGAGATGTCATCTTGCGCACGGCATCGGGGAGGCTCAGGACACCACGTTCCCGCACGTAGCGGCCGAGAACGCGAGGGAAAGAACCATATCCTCTCGGATGTGCCCCCTCGAGCGCTCCGTCGGAGCAGAAGCTCATCGGCTCCCACTTCATGAGCTCTTCGATGTCGGCCTCCTCCATGCTCGTGGCGATGACGCTCTCGACATCCGTCTCACCCCGCGCGCGCGCGGCCTCCGCCATGCGGATCAGATCCATCAGCGTCGTTTCGGGGTCGGTGCCCCGAATCGACGCGATCTCGGCAAGGGTCTTCCCGGCGTAGGAGGGCTCGGGGCGATAGACGGGTATCAGCATGCCCTCGGGCGAGGTGATTTCGGTGATCGCCAGGGATGCCGCGTCGCGATCGTCGAAGTTGCGCTCGGGAAACAGCACGGTAAGCGTCGATTGCCAGTAGGTGTACGGATAGATGTCGGCGAAGACCGTGACACCCGCCGCACGTGCCTCGTCCAGTTTCTGCAAAAGCTCGCCCGCTTTTCCAAAGTGAGCTCGCATGGCGAGCTTGGTGTGGGAGATCTGGACTGGCAGGTTCGCGTCCCGTCCGATCGTCAGGATCTCGTCGACGGCATTCCAGAAGTCGCGATCCTCGCTCCTCAGGTGGCTGATGTAGCTTCCGCCGAACGCCGCCGCTTCGCGGGCGAGCACGACGAGCTCCCCCGTTTCCGAGTAGATGCCGGGGTCGTACTCGAGACCGCTTGAAAGCCCGAGCGCTCCGGCAACCAACTCCTCGGTCAGAAGCTGCCTCATCGCCTCGACCTCGGCCTCGGTCGCGGGCCGACGGAAGTCCTCACCCATGACCTCGCGTCTCAAGGTGCCATGTCCGGCGAAGGAAGCGATGTTGACCGCCGGGGGCTCGCGCTCGAGTCTGGAGAAGAGCTCCGCGAGAGGGAACATCGAGCCCCCGTCCTGTCCGCTCACGAGTGTCGTCACGCCCTGGCTGACGGCCGCCAGAGCGTCCCGGTGGGTCTCGATCTGTCGGTCGCCGTGGCTGTGGGTATCGATGAACCCTGGAGCAAGAGTCAGGCCGCCGGCGTCGAATGCCTCGTAGCCGGACGGGACTTCGTCGACCAGCCCTCGAATGCTGTCGCCTTCGACGACGACGTTCACGTTCCGCGCGTCCGCGCCGGTCCCGTCCAGAACGGACGCTCCCACGATTACGAAACCGGATGGGGGAGGGGACTGTGGATTGCAGGCGACGAGTACCGCTATCAGGAGAACCGACGCCATCCGCATGTGCGGGACGTTACGCTTACGGGCCGATACTGTCAACGGCAGGCTGCTCGAGGAGAGCGGTTGACGGTATCGATTGCCGTCCTTACCATGAAAGAAGCTCCTTTTCTCGATCCCATCTCGAAGGATCCCCGACATGCCCGGCGTTTTGTTCTTTCTGCAATCCGCTTTCAGTCTGTGGATGCTGGTCGATGCGATCGGCCGCCCGGGAATCGCGCGCTACTGGTACTGGGTCATCTTGATGCCCTTCGGTGAGTGGTTCTACTTCTTCAAGTACAAGATCCACGACCCCGATTTCGCCTGGCTCAAAGCGCCGTTTGGTGCGCTCCTCGACAAGCCTGCCTCGATCGAGGAGCTCCGCTATCACACGGAACAGACGCCGAGCCTCCATAACAAAGTAAGGCTTGCGCAGGCGCTGCACGATGCCGACGCGTTCGGGGAAGCCAGCGCGCTCTTCACCCAGGTTCTCGAGAGCGATAGCTCCTCGCGAGACGCGCTCTACGGTTTGGGGCTGTGCCGGATCGGGGCTGGTGACCTGGACGGCGCGATCGCGCCTCTGCGAAAGCTCGTCGAGCTGGAGCCGGCCTATCACCACTACGACGGATTCGCCAAGCTCGCCCAAACTCTTTGGGAGTCGAATCAGCGGGACGAAGCCCTCGCCGCGCTCGGAAAGCTCGTGAAGCTGAGCCCTCGCATGCCGCACCGGGTCGCTTACGCGCACTACCTCGGTCTCGCCGAAGACCGGGCCGAGGCCCAGACCCAGCTCACAACCGCGCTTCAGGAATTCGACTACGCTCCGAAGTATCTGAAACGCAGCCATCGCGCGCTCGCCAAGCGAGCGAAGGAGATGTTGCGACAACTGTCCCAATAGCCTCGGGCGGACTCAAGGAGCGACTCGCGTCAGAAAACATCGAAGAGAGGGCCTATTGGATGGGCGCCGTACTGCGGGAGGCGAACACTCGCGACGTGTGGCTCTTCACGACTTCGGACGAGATCCGGGCGCTCTGGCCACGCCTCATTCCTTATCTGGGTCGCTCACGCAGTATGTGGGCTTGGCTTCTGGGACTAGCGGCGCCCGAATGGCCGCCCGCGGAAGCACGACGTGGCTAGCGAGTTTCAGCTCGCGCGATGATGCTCCGGTATACGGCACGGGCTCGATCGATGGCGTCGCGATATTCGCGTCGTTCCTCCTCGGTGCGCAAGCTGTCTCTCGCCTGCACCCGCTGCCATAGCTCATCCACCGTGGCGAGAAGGAAGCGGGCGTCCTCGGCGGATTCGTAGCCGGCGCCGCCTCGCACGACGTAGACGGGCGACGTCTGCGCGAACGGAAAGGCGTCTCCAACGTACTTGCTCGGAGGACCCATCGCCTGGGCCGCCACCCAGCCGCTCGTCGATAGCTCGATGTCGGTCTCGAGCTCGACGCGATTCCGCTCCGCCTCGACCGGAAAGCTCCGCGCGATCTCGCCATTCACCACGATATCTACCTTCTCCAGTGGCGCGATCGAGAAGACGCGCAGAGTCGCTTTCAACGCGGCCGGGTCGCCCTCGCCCCGCTCGATCGTGTCGCCCGGACTCTTCCCATCGACCGTGAGAAAAAGGAGCGGGCCGCTGGTCGCAAACGTCCGGCCCGCCTTCACCGCCTCGAGCCAGGCGCGGTATTCCAGCGGACCCTCGATATGGGCGTAGGTTCTCGCCGTACCACCCGAAGGATCGCGGTAGACGTCGGAGAAGTTGTCCGTGCCGCCGGACGCCGCGATGCGGAACCCGCAGTTCAAAAGCCGGTAATACATCGCCGCGGATTCCTGCTCGAGCGATGCGATGGAGATCACGTCGAAGAACTCTCCTCGACCGAGCGCCACATGCACGGGAATATCTGCGGCCGAGGCCTCGGACGGTGTCCCGACCGGAGCGTTATAGGGATGCACGAAGCCGCCGATGCCGCCCTGCTCGCGAGCGGCGTCGAGGTGGCGGAGCTTGAGGACGTCCGCGGAGTACGGCGTACTCGGCGCACCGCCAATGAGCGGCATGATGAAGCGGTCGAGCCCGAGGAGCGCCACGTGGCCATACGAGCCACGAAATTCCTGGGTGTAATAAAGGATGTGGTCTTTCGTCGAGCGGATATCGGGCTCTCCCGTGAGATCGGTCCAGCGACCCATGAGCTTGGTACCGTCCATGTGGATCAGCGCGTTCGTGACATGGACGTCGTCGGCGACGAGCTGGGCGAAGAACGAATCCTGAGTCAGTCCAAAACGGCCCTCGTGTAGATCGTGCGTATGGGTGTCGCCCGAGTACCAACCCTCGGCGGGGGCGTCGATCAGTCGATCGAGCTCGAGGCTGACCTCGATCGTGCCTCCGGCAGGGACGACCACCTGAGCTCCCGCGGGCACGAACTCGAAACCGCGCATCGCCTCGACCGCGACCTCGCCGGCCGGGACTTCGACATCGAACGTCCCGGTGGTATGGAAATAATGAGTCCCCGTGGTCCAGCTCAAGCGTTGGAATCCGCCGTCTTCCGCGTAGGCGCGACCGTCGCTCGCCCTGAGCAGGATGCGCGCCGGAGTCGTCTCTCCGTCATGAGCGACAACCCTCCCTCGCAACCGTCCGGTGGCCACGCGAGCGCGCCGAGACGGCATGGCGACACGCTTCCGCGCCGAGCGCGCGCCGCCGTCGGACGAAAGCGTGTACAGAAGCGTCGGCCCTTCGTGATTCGAAACGAAGGCAACTCGCGAGCCGTTGTGGCTGAAGGTAACGTCGAGCTCGTCCAGGGGATCTTCGGTGAGCCGGATCCGATTGCCTCCTGTGGCGGGAATGACCGCGATGTCGTTCGAGCCCGCCGCGTCCGAGATGTAGACGAGCCTGGTGCCGTCGGGTGACCAGGCTGGCTTCGGCCGGTAGCTCGTCTCTTCATAATGCACGAGCTCGGGCTCGCCCTCGGGCAGAGCCATGACCCAGATCCCGCCGCTTCCAAGCCGGCCTTCGACCGGCGAGACGAAAGCGAGCCGCGTCCCGTCGGGGGATACCGCGGGATGGAAGTCGTGCCCGCGACGGCTCACCACGAGGCTGGTGTGCCCCGAGGCCAGGTCGTAACGGTAGATGTCCAGGTCGCGCTCGCGGTGGCTCGTGAAATAGAGGCTCGTTCCGTCTGCGGACCAGCTCGGCTGAAGATCGAGTCCCTCGCGGTGCGTGAGGCGACGAACCGTTCCACCGTCTGTTGGAATGAGGCCCAGCTCGAAATCGCCATCGACCTCGATGACAACGGCGATCTCGGTTCCATCGGGACTGATGCTCGGCTCATAGTAGTAACCGGGGCCTTCGGTGAGAGCCACGGCTTCGCCCCCGTTCGCGGGAACCTTCCAGATGTCGCCCCGCATCGCAAACGCGATGAACGCTCCGTCCGGACTCCAGTCGGGATCGAGCGGTCCGGTCGAAACCGCCGGCAGCATGTGGAATTCCAGCCGGGTCTGGGCCATTGCGCCAGCGGCGAGGCCAGACAGGATGAGAACGGAAGAGGCGATGCGAACCATGAGCCGATTATTGTCCGAATGGGGTGGTCACGGGATCGCGAGCCCAGCCTTCCGGAGCCCCTCGATGAAGTCGTCGAGGAGCTCGCCCGTCCCGTGCCACTTCGCCATCTCCGCTCTCGCCACCTTGGCGTAGTTGGGTACCTGGGCCAAGACCTCGCCCAGCGCCTTTTGGGCCGCCTCGGGCTCGCCGAGCTGCCCGTAGGCCGCAGCGAGAGCCGCATGAGTATAGAAGTAGCTCGGCATGTTGATCTTCCGAGCGATTTCGAGTGCTCCGCGATAGTCCTTCTTCCGGTAAGCGTTGAAAAACGAGCCGAACCGGTACCAGCCGGGATGATGCGGGTTCAGCTCGAGGGCCGATTCCGCCAGCCGGACGCCGTGCTCCCAGTCGCCGGCGTAAGCCATGAGAATCCCCATGAACGCTTTTGAGTCTCCGTCCATCGGGTTCAGGTCGATGGCCCGCTCCGCGGCATTTCGGAAGTCCTCGAGCTCACGTCGAAAGAAACGAGCGACCGCCAGCGCGGAATAGGCGAGGTGATTGGCGGGAGCGAGCTGCACCGCGCGACGCGCCATCTCGAGCGCGCGACCGAGAGGGTCGGGTCCGGCGTTGAAACCGTGCTTGTATTCCTCCGCGTAGGACGTCGAGAGGCAGGCGAGGCAGTCGGCGTCGTTGGGGGCTTTCGCGATCGCTTCCTCGAGGCAGATCCGTACGGCGGCGTGCTCCTCGGCGTCGATCCGCTCCATGTAGCCGAAGCTCCGCAGAACGGCTTCGTAAGGACTGAGCTCCTGGGGGCTCTTCCCCCGGAGTGCGGCGCTCGCGGTGCGCGGGAGAACTCCGTGCGCGTCTGCGATGGTAGAGACGATCCGGGGCACGATCTCGTCCTGGAGATCGAAGAGATCCTCTGAGCGGAAAGAGCGATCGTAGGTCTCCGCCCAAAGGTGAGCCCCGGAGCTCGCCTCCACGACCTGGGCGGCGATACGAAGCTTCGGTCCGGCCTGGCGCAGGCTTCCTTCCAGAATATAGCGAGCGCCCAGCTCCCTTCCCACCGAGCGAACGTCGTAAGCCTCGTTCTGGTATTGGAGCGTCGAGCTTCGCGAGATCACGCGGAGGTACGAGAATCGCGACAGACCGGTCACGATGTCCTCCGAGAGCCCCTCCGCGAGGGCCTCCAGGTTGGGATCCGTGCCGCGATATTTGAAGGGAAGGACCGCGATCCAGAATCCCTCCTCGGCGCGCGTTGCGGCGGAGTCCGTGCGACGGGTGTTCGATGGTGAGCCGGTCTGCCACTTCGAAAGGGTCTGGTAGACTTCACGCGCCGACTGGAATCGGTCCTCCGGCCTTTTCTCCAGGCAACGTTCGATCACGGCGGCGAGGCCTTCCGGCAGATCGGTCCGCACTTTCGCGATCGACGGTGGCCGATCGCGCAGGATGGCCGAGGCGAGCTCGGCGGTGGAGCTTCCGGCGAAGGGTCTTCGTCCGGAGACCATCTCATAAAGAATGATGCCGAGGGAGAAGATGTCGCTCCGATGATCGACGGATCGGCCCGAGACCTGCTCCGGAGACATGTAGGGCAGGGTGCCCATCACGACGCCCTCTCGCGTCTGGAGATCGGTTTGGAGCTCGGAGCTCGCCGCCGAGAGCTGCCCCATCTTCGCGAGTCCGAAGTCGAGTATCTTGAGCCTCCCGTCCGCGGTGATCATGAGGTTAGCGGGCTTGAGGTCGCGATGGACGACACCGCGCTCGTGCGCCGCCGCGAGTCCATCGGCGAGTGGCAGAGCGAGCGGATAAAACCGTTCGATAGAGAACCCTCCCTCGGGGAGCAGGCGCTCGAGGGTTTCTCCTTCTACGAGCTGCATCGTCAGAAAGTGAGCGCCCTCCGACTCCTCGACCGAGAACACGGTCACGATGCTCGGGTGATCGAGCGCGGCGAGCGCCTTCGCCTCGCGGCGGAACCGCTCGAGACGCTCGGAATCGGAGGCCATCTCCGCAGGCAGGATCTTGAGAGCGACCTCTCGCCCGAGCTTGGTGTCGGTGGCCCGGAAGACCTCGCCCATACCGCCAGCGCCGAGCTTTTCGACGATCTGGTAATGCGCTAGAGAAGTACCGACCACGGCTCAAAGCATAGGCGCATTCGAGAGGAAGTCAACCAGCGATGGGTCATAGGGTGGTCGCTCGCGCTTCGACCCCATGACGTGAGGACTGCCAGCCTCACTCGTACTTGAGAGCGACCAGCGGGTCGATGCGGGACGCCCGGCGTGCCGGAACGAGGCAGGCGAAGACCGAAGCGGCGATGAGAACCGTGGGCGCGAGCAGGAAAATGAGCGGGTCGAGCGCCTCGACTTCGTAGAGCAAGCTGCTCAGCGCTCTCGCGAGCGCTACCGCCAGCAGGAAACCCACGAAACACCCGAGCGCCGTCAAGCGCAGCCCTTCGCTCAGAACGAGCCATAGGGCCTGGCCGCGACTGGCGCCGAGCGCTATTCGGATCCCCAGCTCTCGGGTGCGCTGGGCCACGCTATACGCTCTCAGTCCGTAGACTCCGATGATGGACAGCAGAAGCGCCACGCCTCCGAATAGCATGAAGATCCGGGCACCCGCTCGCACGAGCCACAACGCCATACTCTCTTCGAGAAACATCGACATGGTCTCGAGGGTCAGAATCGGTAGCCGCGAGTCGACGGCGCGCACTTCTCGTTGGACGGCGTCGAGCTGGCTAGCGAGCGCTTCCTCGCCCGCGACCGAGGAGG
>DASPGQ010000269.1 GCA_035620555.1 Vicinamibacteria bacterium | reverse complement strand
ACAGCAGGACAAGCTTTCCCATGACCCATTATAAAGCGACTCTCCCGCACTGACACGCCTTCCCAGAGCCGGACTGTGTTAGGCTCGGCCCCTCATGTCGTTCGGCACCGGAGCTCACTCGATTCCCGGATGCGATCCTTTTCGCATCCCGCCTTGATTCGGACTCAGCATGGGGACCTATACTCTCGCCGCGCTTTCGATTCTTCCCGTCCTGGCCGTCGCCGTGTTTCTCGTCGGTCTTCGTTGGCCGGCGAGCCGGGCCATGCCGCTGTCCTACGTGGTCGCCATCCTCTTGTCGGGCCTCGTCTGGGACGTTCCCTCGAGCAAGATCGCAGCCGCGAGCGTCAATGGGCTCATCGTTGCCGGAACCCTCCTTTACATCATCTTCGGAGCGATCTTGCTTTTGAACACACTCCACGAGAGCGGTGCTCTCAGTGCGATCCGGAAGGGTTTCACCGACATCACCCCCGACCGCCGAATTCAGGTCATCATCATCGCTTGGCTTTTTGGCAGCTTCATCGAAGGCTCGGCAGGTTTCGGCACGCCGGCGGCGGTAGCCGTTCCTCTTCTCGTCGGACTGGGGTTTCCCGCTCTCGCCGCGGTCGTAGCCGGGATGCTCATCCAGTCCACTCCGGTATCGTTCGGCGCTGCCGGAACCCCCATCCTCATCGGAGTAAACACCGGACTGTCGGGAGCCGAATCGGTCACCTCGTTTGCCGCTTCGAGGGGATTCGGGGAATGGACCGACTTTCTTGCGATGATCGGCGCCAAGGTCGCCCTTCTTCATGCGATTGCCGGGACGCTCGTGCCGCTGATCGTGCTGGGCTTCATGACACGCTTTTTCGGACGCGACCGCTCTTTTGCCGAAGGCCTTCGCGTATGGCCGTTCGCCCTGTTCTCGGCATTTTCGTTCACGGTTCCTTATCTCCTCGTGGCCAATCTGCTCGGCCCCGAGTTTCCTTCGCTTCTCGGAGGCCTCATTGGGTTGGCGATTGTTGTCAGCGCGGCCAAGAGAGGCTGGTTTCTCCCGAGGAAAGACGAGCTCTGGGATTTCGAGCCCTCGACTCTGTGGCAGCCCGAGTGGTCGGGCACGATCGAGGTCGTGGAGGTGAAGGGAAGAACGAGGATGGGCCTCGGCCTGGCCTGGACGCCCTACGCGATCGTGGGCCTTCTTCTCGTATTGACGCGGCTGCGAGGCCTCCCATTTTTCGGTTGGCTCAATGCCTGGTCGGTCGAATGGGCCGATATCCTCGGCTCGGGAATCACGTCTCGATTCCAGCCACTTTTTCTACCAGGAACGGTCTTCATCGTGGCGTCCCTGTGCGCCGTGATCTTGCACCGCCTGCAAGCGGCTTCCTACGGCCAAGCCGTACTTCGCTCCCTCCGAACCACCGGTGCCGCCTCGGTTGCGCTAGTCTTCACCGTCCCCATGGTCCAGGTCTTCATCAACTCCGACGGTGGCGCTTCGGGGTTCGAGCGAATGCCCATCGCTCTCGCGGACGGCGTTGCATCCCTCGCCGGTAGCGCCTGGCCCCTTTTCGCTCCCTTCATCGGGGGGCTCGGCGCGTTCGTCGCCGGAAGCAACACCGTCAGCAACATGATGTTCTCGCTATTTCAGTTCGGCGTGGGTGAGCGCATCGGCGTCGATCCGAGCTGGGTCGTAGCGCTTCAGGCGGTCGGCGGCGCTGCGGGGAACATGATTTGCGTCCACAACGTGGTGGCAGCCTCCGCGGTCGTGGGCCTCCTCGGCCGCGAAGGGGTCGTCATTCGAATGACTCTGCTGCCGTTCGTCTACTACGCGCTACTTCCCGGCGCCCTCGGCTACTTCATCGTCTGGTACGAGGACACCGGCCTCATCAACGCCGGAAGTCTCCTGGTCACGGCCATCGCCCTCGGCGCGGTTTATCTCGTCGTTACGCAAATCCGTGAGCCGCGCGAGCGTCGCTGACATTTCTCCGCGGCATCGCATTTTGAGAGGCTTTCGCCGCTCCTCTGCAGGAGATTCCCCGCAGCATCATCCAGAAAGATTCACCGCCGCGGGGGTTTTCGCGTCCTCGCTCGCTGGCGCGAACGTTGCATTAACGAAGCCGGGGGCATGGTGCGGATCACAAACTCTTCGTCACTCCTGGTCGCGATGTGCGCGGCACCCGGCGTCCTGCTCGCGGTTGGAATCGGATTCGCCGGAGCCTCCATGCTCTCCGGCGGGACGATGTGGCTCGTCGGAGCCCTGGCGGTCGCCGTGGCGTGCGGGCTCTCGGTGCTGGCGATCCGCCTTCACCTGCTCGCGCCGCTGAGCCGCATGCGAGCGAGCCTCGCCGCTCTTCGCGAGGTTGGCGGTCAGCTGCCGGATGAACTTCCGGTCCATCGATCGGACGAGATCGGCTCGCTCGCTCGTGAAGTGGCTCTGATCGCAGGTGACCGGAACGTTTCCGA
>DASPGQ010000268.1 GCA_035620555.1 Vicinamibacteria bacterium | reverse complement strand
AGCTTGAGCCGGAAGGTCCCGTTCGTACCGGTCGTGGGCACGTAAGTCGTCAGGGCCTCGTCATCTAATGCGAAGACGACGGGAAAATGGCTGTGCCCGAAGAAGCAGATAGGGGTGCGGAAGTAGGGGAACATGTTCAAGGCCTCGATCTCGCCGAAGATGTAGGCGTCTTCATCGAGGGGAGTTCCGTGGGAGATGCTGAAGAGCTCGTCGACTTCGACGGGCCCTTTCGGCAGCGCGCGGAGCCAGCTTCGGTGTCGAGGGAGCAGGTGCTGCTCGGTCCATCGGGCCGACTCGAGGGCGATGCGGTTGAACATTGCTCCATTCTCGAGGCCGCTGCAAACTTTGTCGTGGTTACCGCGAATGATGATCAAATGCTTCAGCCGGCGAATCTCTTCCACGATGCGATTCGGGTCGGCGCCATAACCGACGAGGTCGCCGAGCACGACGGTGCCGTCGAAGCGTTTGCGACGGACGCGTCTCAGTACGGCGGTCAGCGCCTCGAAGTTGGAGTGGACGTCACTCAGGATGAGATATCTCATGACTGAAGGCGGCAGCGGACAAGGAGATCATAGAGGCGTTTCGCGGATTCTTCCACACCTTCCTCACCGAGCTCCAGTCGATGGTCCGCGAGCGCGTAGGCCTGGGCTCGCGACTCGTGGAGGATACGTGCTTCGTCGTCGCTTGTCCACAGTGGCCGGCCCGCACCTCCGCCGACACGCGCGATGAGCACTTCGGGTGGAACGTCGAGCCAGATGCTCACTCCCGCCTCCCGCATGACCGTACGGTTGAACTCGCTCGTATAAGTGCCTCCCCCCGCGGCAATCACCGAGTCGGGCTCTCGGACAATCAGGGCTCGCAGTGCTTCGGTCTCGAGCTGACGAAATCTCTCTTCGCCCTGATGAGCGAAGATGTCGCCGATTGGGGTCCCCGTCGTCCGTTCCAGGCAGTGGTCCAAGTCGAAAAAAGGCAGACCCGATTGTTCGGCGACGCGGGATCCGAGAGTCGTCTTCCCCGCGCCCATGAACCCGATCAAGAAAAATCGCACTCCGAGCTCAACACAACAGTCGGTCGAGGGTCTCCCAGAAGCCAGGATACGAGATCTTCACTTGATCCAAGTGATCGATTTCACAGTCGCCGCCAACGCCGAGCGAGGCGATTGCCCAGGCCATCACCATACGGTGATCGCCGTAGCTGCGCAGCCGCGCAGGCCGCAGCTCGCCGGGGCCTCCGTGGATCACGATTCCGGACTCGAGAGGCTCGATGCGGACTCCGAGGGCTCTCAGCCCCTGCTGAATGGCATACAACCGATCGCTCTCTTTCACCCGGAGCTCGCCCAGCCCTTCCAACCGAGTCGGCCCCTCGGCGAAAGCCGCCACCACCGCCAGAATGGGGATTTCGTCGATGAGCGTCGGGATTTCCGACGGGTCGAGCGAGAATCCATGGAGCTCCCGGCCGCGGACTCGGATCGTTCCCATCGGCTCGCCTCCTGGGCTCGGTGCGGGCTCCCATTCGACGTCGGCATCCATCGCTCGAAGGGCGCGGAGGAGACCGGTTCGTGTCGGATTCAATCCGACGCCGCGCACGACCAGGTCCGAGCCAGGAAGGCTCGCGGCCGCACCCACGAAGAAAGCGGCCGAGGAGAAATCACCCGGGAGGCGAAACTCGTTTCCGATCGGGTCGCGTCCGCCTTCGATGCTTACGGTGCCGTTCGCTACGACGACGGGAATTCCGAAGCCCGCAAGCCCGATCTCCGTGTGGTTCCTCGAGAGCGTGGATTCTCTTACGGTGGTTCGTCCCGAGGCAAAGAGCCCGGCGAAGAGGACGGCGGTCTTCACTTGGGCGCTCGGGACGGGAAGGGTGTAGGAGATTCCGTGGAGCGGGTGGCCTCCCAAGATTCGCAGGGGGAGACGTCCGTCCGTCGTCTCGAAAACGCCGCCCATCTCGGTAAGAGGGTTCACGACGCGGTCGAAGGGCCGTCGCGACAAGCTCGAATCTCCCACGATTCGGCTGTCGAACGATTGGCCGGCGAGAAGCCCGGTAGCCATCCGAGCCGTCGAGCCCGAGTTGCCCGCGTCGAGATCGGAATGGGGGGCCACAAGACCCCCGAGACCCCGGCCGATGATGGTGACGCTCGAACCCTCCTCATTGACTTGGACCCCAAGCGTACGAATCAGCTCGAGTGTGCTGGCACAGTCTCGGCCCGGTGGGAAGGCCTCGAGTCGCGAACGTCCGCGGGAGATCGCAGCAAGAAAAGCGAGCCGGTGCCCAATGGATTTGTCACCCGGCGGATCGATACGACCGCGCAGCCGTAGCTTGGTTCGGGCAGTCATCCTACCGAGTGGCGGACATGGTAGCACGGAACGATGACAAGGGAGTTGTCTCGAGGACGGGAATCATATAGCCTACTTCGCAAGGTTCGGTTCGCCGGCGGCACCATGGGAAACGGTCGAAACTCGGTCGTGATCGACGTCAAGAGCAGC
>DASPGQ010000267.1 GCA_035620555.1 Vicinamibacteria bacterium | reverse complement strand
GCCGCAGCTGCGCTATGCGACGCGGGAGAGGCCGGGTACTTCGAAATGCTCCATGTCGCTCTGGATCACCCGGATGAACGGGCACGCTACGCCGCAATTCGTGCTCTAAAAGGAGCTGAAACCTGCGCGATCCGGCCACTCGCACTCAACGCACTAACGGATGCTAGCGAACGAGTGAGCTCGGCAGCAATTGACGCATTTGCTCTCATTGCGAATCAACAGGATCTGCCGGTGTTGCGAGCCGCGCTCGCGAGTCCCTACGAGTCTGTTCGATTGATGGCCGCCGAGTCTTTGGCATCCTTTGGTGATTCTTCGTTTGTGACGACTGTGGAGAACGCGCTAACGAGCACCAACCCAGCCATCAGAAGAAGAGCGGCTCAGATTCTCGGAGAGTTCGGGAGTGTAAACCGCGCATTTTCGATTCTACCATTGCTTGCGGATTCAACGAGCGCTGTACAGCGGTCAGCTCTCGATGCGCTTGTGCGATTGAGGGACGAAGCTTCAGCCGAAGCCATCGAGGACCTCTTAACATCGGACCGTCGCGATATCATTCAGGCGGCCACAAATGCGCTCCTCTCGTTAAGGGGTGACGCGGCCCTTTCCGCCCTTTCAACAGCATTCGAGAGCGACAAAACTTACACTCGACTCTATGCCGCAGGAGCCATCCTCAAGCTCCAAAACAGCCCTGACACACAGGGGGAAATGGATCGGAAGCGTCCGAACTAAACCGTGTAGCGCCGCGGTCAATGAAGCGTCTTGCTTGGTCGACGGAACGAATCGAACACCGACAAAACGGACGTCGCCATCGGTTGCCACTCGGTCTACGGTGAGACGACGACGATGTCGCCAATCCCTCTGCTCGCGATCTTCGCCGAAGAGAATCCGTTCCTCGTCGCCTTGGGACTCCTTGGATGCGCCCTCGGCTTCGTCGGAATGCTCGGGCGCGAAGGCTCGCGACGCGGCGACTGCGTTCTGCTGCTTTCGGCTCTGTCTCTTTTCGTCGGCCTGTTCCTAACTCCGCTCCCTCCTGAAGGTGGAGAAGGTAGAGCGTTAAGGGTCATCGAGCTGTGGCGTTCCCATCTCCTTTGAAGCTCATTGCCGTCACACCGCTCCCCCCAGCGCCGACGGGCGTCGCCGACTACAGCGAGCTGCTTCTTACCGGGCTCGCGAGAGCGACGGATTGGAAGATCGAGGCGATCTCTCCCACGGTACGAAGGGACTTCGCATTCACCGTCACCGCCCCGGAGTCCTTCGTCCCTCCCGACGAGCGCGACGTTCTTTTCTATCACGTGGGAAACAGCCGGCACCACGACTTCGTCTATCCATTCCTGCTCCAACATCGCGGGGTCCTGGTGCTCCATGATCTCGCGCTTCATCATGCACGACTGATGTCCTATCTCGAGAGTCCCGAGGTGCGGGCCTATCGTGACGACCTCGCGGATCTCGAAAAACGGAGGCGGGCCCTCGCAAAGCTCGGCGAGTACCGGAAGGCATCCGCGGAGGCGTACGCCAAGAACGGAGAGACGATCGCAGAAATCGCTCTTCGCATGGGTGGAGGCCGGCTGCTCTACGACTATCCCCTGTTCGAAGATCTCGTACGGCGCAGCCGTCGCACGATCGTACACAGTGAGAGCGCCCGAGAAGAGGTCGTCGCGCGTTGCCCCGACGCCGATGTCCGCCGCGTCCGCATGGGCGTCCCGCTTCCCCAGCTCGTGTCCTCGGGCGAGGCGCGGCGTCGGCTCGGCCTCTCGCCATCCGCCGTACTTCTCACCTCTTTCGGTCTCGTGACCCCCGAGAAGCGCATCACCGCGGCGATCCGGGCGCTCGCCCGCATGCGGGCCGCCGGCATGGATGCCCATTATCTTCTCGTGGGCGACGGCGTCCCGCACTACGATCCGCTCGAGGAGGCTCAGGCGCTCGGCGTGGCCGAGCACGTGCGCCCCGCCGGCCGGGTCAGCGACGACGCGTTCACGCTCTACGCTTTCGCGTCGGATCTGTGCTTGAACCTCCGCTACCCCTCGGCGGGCGAGACCTCCGCTACCTTGTTGAGACTGCTCGGGTGCGGAAGACCCGTCGTCGTGACCAATCAGGTCCACGTCGGAGATTTGCCCCAGGACGTCGTCGCCCGGTCGGAGCTCGAGGGCGAGGAGGACGGCCTGTACTGCGACCTCATGGACTTGATTCGCTCCGAGCGAAGAAGAAGAGAGCTCGGCGAGAACGCGCGCCGCTTCGCCGAACGCGAGGCGAGCGTAGAGATCATGGTCGCCGACTATGTCGAAGCTCTCCAGTCAGCAGGGTGATGAAAACTCTGCCCACCCTGCGCGAGCCGGGCGTTCGGTCACCGTACGCCGCTGTGAAGAGGCTGAAGAAGACACTCAAAAACCGCCCGTGCTTGACTTGATCGAGCATCGTCCAAGGCAGCGCGTCTTCGTCGAGCGTATCGCGACGACATCGTGTCGTACTATCTTGACTTAGTCGTGGACTTAGTCTACCGTGCAATGGTGGCTGAAGTGAACGTCCACGAGGCGAAAACCCATCTTTCGCGGCTTCTCGCGCGCGTCGCGGCGGGAGAGGAAATCATCATCTCCAAAGCGGGCAAGCCGGTCGCGCGGCTCGTTCCGTTTCACGGAGCCGGGAAGAAACGCGTTCCAGGACAGGACCGCGGGAAGGTGTGGATCGCCGAGGACTTCGACGCCCCCCTCCCCGAGGAGATTCAGAAACTCTTCGAATGAAGGTTCTGATCGACACCCACTGCTGGCTGTGGTGGTTCGCTGAAGAGGAACGACTCAACGAGAGAGCGCGCCAGCTAATTGGAAACGGCGAGAACGTCGTCTACTTTTCGGCGGCAAGCTCCTGGGAGATAGCGATCAAGTGCTCGATGGGAAAATTGAAGCTTCCCGAATCGCCCGAGAGCTACGTGCCCGGGCGCCTGGCGTCTCAAGGAATGCGGGGAATGCCCGTCGAGCACGTTCACGCACTTCGCGTGGCGTCCCTCCCCAACCACCATCGGGATCCGTTCGACCGGCTACTGGTTGCCCAGGCGCAATCGGAAAGCCTGGCGGTTCTGACGGTGGACCCCCGGATCGCCCTGTACGACGTCGAGACCGTGTGGGCCGGGCAAGGATCACGACCGTGGTGACGACAGATCGGGGCGCTAATCGCGTCCAACACTCGAGGGACCTCGACGTCCGCCGAACGCGAGGTGAAGGGAAGACGTGATGGGTCGCTCGGATATGTGGAGCCTCTCGAGCTAGCAGGGTGATGAAAAGTCCACCGGCCTGATTCAGTGATGCATAACAGTTATGATGTTCATATGAGAACGACCATCTCTCTGGACGATCGACTCGCCGAGCAGGTTCGTCGTCGCG
>DASPGQ010000266.1 GCA_035620555.1 Vicinamibacteria bacterium | reverse complement strand
AAGCCGGGGTCCGGTTTCATCACCAACAAGGCGCGAGTGGGCGTCGTTACATGGTCGAGATCGCCGGGGGAGGGGTCGTGGTGTTCGATTACGACGACGACGGCCGGCCCGACCTCTACTTCGTCAATGGGGCGCCGCTTCCGGGAGATCATGACCCGTGGAAGGGAAATGCGCTCTTCCGGAATCTGGGAGATGGCCGCTTCGCGGATGTCACCCAACCGGCCAAACTCCAGGGCTCGGGATACGGGATGGGCGGGGCCGCCGCGGACGCGGACAACGATGGCGATATCGATCTTCTGGTGACGTCGTTCGGCCGCAACCTCTTCTTCAAGAACAACGGAGACGGAACGTTTACCGATGCCACCGATGCTTCGGGGATCGATGACGAGACCTGGTCGGCGAGTGCCGCCTTCAGCGATCTCGACCGAGACGGTTTCGTCGACCTGTACGTGACCAACTATCTCGATTTTACCCTCGAGACCCACCGTGAGTGCGTGAGCCCGCAGAGGGAGATCCCCTCCTACTGCCATCCTCAGGAGTACGACGGGGTCATGGACCGCGTCTATCGGAACGAGCGAAACGGCGTTTTCGCCGACGTGACGCTCTCCGCCGGAGCGGCGGTCTCCGAGCTTGGGAAGGGGCTCGGCGTCGTGGCTTCCGACTACGACGGGGACGGAGACGCCGATCTCTACGTCGCGAACGACACGACGCGGAACTTTCTCTTCCAGAACCAGGGAGACGGAACGTTCCACGAGGTCGGTCTCGAGGCCGGAGTCGCCTACAACGAAGAAGGATTGCCGGAAGCGGGTATGGGGACGGATTGGGGCGATGTCGATCGCGACGGTCTCACCGACCTCATCGTGACGAATTTCGACTTCGAGACGAATACGCTGTACCGGAATCTCGGCTCGGGATTCTTCCTCGATGCCACGGCCGCCTCCGGGCTCGGTCACGTGAGCCTGACCGAGCTGGGATTCGGCTGCGATCTCGCCGATTTCGACAACGACGGATGGCTCGACTTCGTCGTGACCAACGGCCACATTCTCGACAATATCGCCGAGCTCCAGGCGAATCTCACCTTCGCGCAGCCGGCCCAGTTCTTTCGCAACGAGGGCGGCCGCTTTCGCGAAGAGTCCGAGCACACGGGAGAAGCCCTGTCACGTCCGCGGGTCGGCCGGGGTCTGGCCACGCTCGACTTCGACGGAGATGGGGATCTCGACCTCGTCCTCTCCAACAACGGCGGGGCGGCAGAGCTCCTGGAGAACGAAGGAGGAAACCGCAACCCGTCGTTGTCTCTTCGACTCCTCGGCACCATCTCGAACCGAGATGGGATCGGCGCGCGCGTTCGGGGCGAAGGCGTCCTCGAGGAGCTTCGCGCCGGCTCGAGCTATCTCTCCCAGAACGAGCTCGTCATTCACTTGGGCCTCGGCGACGCGACCGATGTGCGAGGCTTGGTCCTGCGGTGGCCCTCGGGCGCCGAGTACGATCTTCCGACCCTGGACGCCGGCCGGCGGTACGTCGTCAAAGAAGGTGCCGGTGTCATTGGAAAATATTAGGTGCTGCTGGTCGTCCTGATCGGCTCGCTGTCGTTTCAGGACGTCACGTCCGCCGCTGGAATCGACTGGATCAACACCTTCGGAGGTGTCGACTCCAAACGCTACATTCTGGAGACGACGGGGACGGGAGCTCTCTTCTTCGACTACGACGAGGATGGCGATCAGGACGTCTTCCTGGTGAACGGAACCCGCTTCGAGGACGCCGAGAGCGTTCCCCATGCGCTCTATCGCAACGCGGGAGACGGGACGTTCGCGAACGTCACCGTTCTCTCGGGTCTGGAGGCGCACGGCTGGGGCCAGGGCGCCGCGGCTTCCGATTTCGACAACGATGGGGACCTGGACCTCCTCGTCACCTACTACGGCCCCAACCGCTTCTACCGCAACAACGGCGACGGAACGTTCGAAGAGATCGGAGCGGAGCTGGGGCTCGATGACTCGGGCTGGAGCACGAGCGCCGCCTTTGCCGACTACGATCGCGACGGGATCAACGACCTCTTCGTCGCTCAGTACGTAGATTTCGACCGGGAATCGACGCCGGGTCCGGGAGAAGCCCCCAATTGTTTCTTCATGGGCATACCGGTGATGTGCGGCCCGAAGGGGCTTCCTCCTGCCACGAGCCTTCTCTATCGAGGCACGAGCACGGGAAGCTTCGAAGACGTGAGCGGCCGAACCGGCGTCGGCCGTGAGCGCTTCTACGGCCTCGGCGCGGTTTGGGGCGACGTCGACAACGATGACGACGTCGATCTCTACGTCGCCAACGACCAGACGCCGAACAACCTTTTCCTCAACGATGGACGAGGCGGGCTCGTCGATGGTGCCCTGGCGGCGGGGGTCGCCTTCAACGAGGATGGTCGGGCCCAGGCGGGAATGGGTGTCGACTTAGGGGACTACGACAACGACGGTTTCCTCGATATCCACGTCACGAATTTCTCTCACGACTACAACACGATCTACCGGAACACCGGTGACGGTTACTTCACCGATGAGAGCTTCGCCGCCGGACTGGGTGAAGCGAGCTACCTCTACCTTGGTTGGGGCACCGGCTTCCACGACTTCGACCGTGACGGACGACTCGACATCTTCGTCGCCAACGGCCACGTGTATCCCGAAGTCGATACGTCGAGAACGGACAGTGATTACGCACAGAGAAGCCTTCTGTTTCTGAACCTGGGCGAGGGCAAGTTCGAGGAGTACCAAGGCTTTCGACGACCTCACGTGGGACGAGGAGCGGCCTTCGCGGACTACGACGACGATGGCGACATCGACATCCTCGTGGCCAACATGAACGAGAGGCCTTCCCTCTATCGCAACGAGCTCGCCGCCGATTCCAGCTGGGTGGGACTCAGGCTCATCGGTCGCGACAGCGCTCGGGACGCACTCGGCGCGCGCGTGCGGATCCAGACGGGTGGCGTCGGGCAGCTACGGGAAGTCCGAAGCGGCGCGAGCTACCTGTCTCAAAGCGACCTGCGGGTGCATTTCGGCCTCGGACCCGAGACGAGCGTGGAGCGACTCGAGATTCGATGGCCCCGAGGCCGACTCCAGACTCTCGAGGGCGTCCCCCTCAATCGCTACATCGTCGTCGTCGAGCCGCGCTGAAGCTCGCTCGCGCGGCAGCCCATCAGCGAGAGACCCCGTCGTCAGCGATAGACTTCTCTCCTGTGCCCTACCTTCACGACATACACGATGAGATTCTCGTCCTCGATTGCGTAAACAATTCGAAACTCGCCCTGCCTCAAGCGATACTTGTCTTCACCGGAAAGTTTCTCGCAGCCCGGCGGGCGAGGCTCCAAGGCAAGTCTGCGGATGCGACGAACGATTCGAAGCCGATCCTTGACGTTGTCGACGGCTTCGATTTCTTTGGCGGCGGAAGGTTTGATAAAGACCTTATATCTTGCCACGCTTCTTGAGGTCTTTCACGACGTCTTCGAAGCTGAGATTGGGCTCTTGCGCGCGATCCCGAAAAGCCGCCAAATCTTCTGCATCCTCCGCGAGTGCCACCTTCACCGCTTCGTTGACGAGCTCGGACAAGGGCCGGTCGGTCACGGCAGCCTTGAGCTTCAGCGCCCTATGAATCTCCGGATCGAAGTACACGGTCGCCCGTTTGACCTCGTTACCCACGGAAGCATTTTAACGTTTTAACGTTCTAACGTCAAGCCCTACCCGCGTTGTGGGGCGAAGCCCGCCTTTCTGTGAGCGACACTCGACCCGAGCTCAGAGTTGGATGCTATTGCGCGACGGAGCTCGCCGCATCGTCGGAAGCGGGAACGGGAAAGCCGCGATCCCGCATCAAGGCATCGATCCGGGCGTCTCGGCCACGGAACGCACGATAAGCCTCGGCGGGATCCACCGAGTTTCTGGGAGCGAAGAGGTGCTCGACCAATCTCGCGGCTACCTCCTTGTCGTAAAAGCCCCCGGGCGCCTCGGCAAACGCCTCCGCGGCGTCCGAGGTCAAGACGTCCGCCCACAGGTACCCGTAATAGCCCGCGGAATAACCCTCGCCGGAAAAGATGTGACTGAAGTGGGTCGAGCGATGCCGCATGACGATCTCGTCGGGCATTTCGAGCTCTCGGAGCGCCTCCCGCTCGAAGGCGTCGGGATCGACACCGTCGGGATCCGTCGTGTGGTACATCATGTCGACGAGCGCCGAGGCCAGATACTCAGTGGTCTCGAAACCCTGGTTGAACGTTGCGGCGTTCTTGATCTTCCTCACCAGGTCTGCGGGAATCGGCTCTCCCGTCTCGTGGTGGACGAGGTATCCGTCGATGACCCGATCCGTCAGAAGCCAACGCTCCAGGAGCTGCGACTGGAACTCGGTGTAATCTCTGACCCCGCCGTTCAACGTGGGGTAGGCGACGTTCGAGGAGAAGTCATGCAACGCATGGCCGAACTCGTGAAAGAACGTCTCCGCGTCGCTCCAGGACACCAGCACCGGTTCACCCGGCGCTCCCGCGATGAAATTGGAGTTGTTGGACGCGAGAACCGTCTGCTTCTCATCGAAAGTCTCGCGACTCCGGTAGCTCGTCGCCCAGGCGCCGGAACGCTTCCCCGTACGTGCGTAGGGGTCCAGATACCAGAGGCCGATGTGCTCTCCCGTCGTCCGGTTCGTCACTTCCCAGACCTTCACCGTGGGATGAAAGACGGGAACCTTACCTTCGGCAATGGGAACGAACTCGAAGCCGAACAACTGGCCGGCAACCATGAACATCGCCTCCCTGAGCTTGTCGAGTTGCAGGTACTGCTTGACCTCGTCGGAATCGAGGTCGTACTTCGCCTTGCGGACCTTCTCCGCGTAGTAGCGGTAGTCCCAGGGGGCGATCTGGACCCCGCTCCCCTCCTTGTCCGCCACCGCCTGCATATCCGCGACCTCCTCGGCGACCCGGGCGATCGCGGCGGGCCAGACCGCTCGCATCAATTCGAACGCGCGCTCCGGCGTCTTTGCCATGCGATTCTCGAGGCGCCAGGAAGCATAATTCTCGTAGCCGAGGAGGTTGACGCGCTCGTGACGAAGTTTCAGGATCTCGGCGATGATGGCGTTGTTGTCGTGCTCGTCGCCGTTGTCTCCCCGATCGTAGTAGGTACGCCACACCTTCTCGCGCAGGTCGCGCTCGTCCGAGAACGTCAGAAAGGGGTCCATGGAGGAGCGGGTGTTGGTGACCGCGTACTTCCCTTCCTGTCCGCGCTCTTTCGCGGCCGAGGCCGCCGACTGCACGAAGGACGCCGGAAGCCCGCTCAGCTGCGTCTCGTCGAGATAGGTCACATAACCCTCCTCGTCGGCGAGAACGTTATTGGAGAACTGCGTCTCGAGCTCGGCTAGCCGCTGATCGATCGCGGCGTAGCGCTCCTTTGCTTCTCCCTGCAGAGTCGCCCCGTTACGAGCGAAGCCGTCATAGATGAGCTGGACGAGCCGCTGCTGATCCGATCGAAGCGAACCCATCTCGGCGCCGTCGTGAACCGCGCGAATGCGCTCGAATAGCGCGGCATTCTGGGTTATCTTCGACTGAAACTCGGACAGCCTGGGTGCCATCTCTCGCTCGATTTCGCGAAACTCCGGCGTCGACAGGTTGGAGCTCCAAACGCCGTAGTAGGCAAAAACTCGTCCCAGGTCTCGCCCCGAGCGCTCCATCGCCAGGATCGTGTTCTCGAAAGTGGGAGGCTCCGAGCTCTGGGCGATGGCATCCATCTCGGCGAGGTTTTTCGCCATCCCCGCCTCGAGCGCGGGCTTCAGCGAGGCGAGATCCATCTGGTCGAATGCCGGCACGCCGTAAGGACCCGTCCAGGGAGCCAGTAGGGGGTTCACACTCCCGCCCTCGCTCTTCTGCTCCGAGCTTGTGGATCCGGCTGAAACGAACACGATACTTGTTAAAACCAGAAAACGATGAGACACGGCTCCAACTCCTTTTTCACTGACTGAGCTCGTCGAACGTGCGATTCAGAATAGGGTACTTCTGCCAGTCCCGAAAATCGAAATGCCACCATTCGAACTCGTAGACGTCGAAGCCCTCCGCCTCCATCGCGCCGCGGAGGAGCTCTCGCAAAGTGCGCTGACGCGAAGTTCCGCCCGGGTAATCCGGAAACGAGCGCGGCGAGAACTCGTCGTAGCCTCCCACCATGATGACGGGCTCACCGGTCTTGCGATCGAAGAGCGTCACGTCGGCGGCCGCGCCGCGGTTGTGGCGCGAACCGCTCGACGGGTCGGCCACGAAGATCCGGAGCTCTTCCGGCGTCGCGTCCCAAAACATCTTCGTCACGTACCAGGGCCGATAGGCATCGTGAACGAGTATGCCGTAGCCCTCGGCTTCGAGTGCCCGATGAGCGCGCACCAGCGCTTCGGCAGCCGCTCTCTGCAGAAATGCCCGGGGTTCATCGTAAAAGACCGCACCCATGAAGTTGTTGGTCGTCGCGTAGCGAACGTCCAGGCCGATCGTGGGGTCGAGGCTCACCGGCTCGATGAGATCGGGGTCGAGAAAGTCTCCCGCTTCCTCTGGCGGGCTCGCCTCGAGAGCCTCGCGGCGAAGCTCCTCGCTGGGTCGCAGCGGCGTGATTCGGAACGTCTGGCCCTCACTCGCCCCGACGTCGCGACGTTCGAACCGGACGTTCGCGGCGACGACGGCGCCGTCCTCGAAACGCAGCTCTTCCCCGTGATAGAGACCGTAGTCGGGGAAGGCAAACCGGTTCGGACTCAGCTCGGTGAGGGGGTAGCTCTCGAACCATTCGATCAGGGCGTGGAGCGCACCATCTTTCTCCAGGATGTAGAGCGTATTGTGGTCCCAGCCGTACTCACCAATGAGCGGGCGAAATCTTTCCGGCGCTTCATCGGGAAGGACCTCTTCGAGGCGCGCGCGAGGATCCGGGTCTACCACCCGGCCGTAGGCGATCGGCGAGTCCACGACGAGCTCGCCTCCGCGCATCCGGACTTCGACGACGTTCGCTTTCTCGTCGAGATAAAGCCGGTCACCGCGTGCCAGCAAGCGGAAGTCGGGGTAACGGCCGGCGAGCTCCCGAGCCTTGCCCGAAGGCAGCGGCGAGGTCGTCTCCGCTCGAGGAAGGGGCAGTCCGCTCTTCGCCGCCAAGAGGCAACGGAGGGCGTGGCGAGCGATCCGCTCGACGACGGCGTTGGTGAAATCCTTCGAGGCGACGGCAACGACCCCGAGCTTCTCTTCCGGCAAGAACGCGAGCTCGGTGGAGAACCCGTAGATCGCGCCTCCGTGGCGGACCAGCCGGGCACCGTCGAGCTCTCCGATCGAGAACCCGAGGCCGTAGGATGCGGAGGGATCTCGGTGGCGAAACTGCGGCTCGAACATGGACGCGAGCGTTCGGGGTGAGATCACGCCGTCGCCGCCGCGAAAGAGGGCGCTCATGAATCGAGCCAAATCATCGACCGAGGCATAGAGACTGCCCGCCGGCGCCATGCCGAGCTGAAAGGTCGGGGCCTCGAAGACCCGGCCGTCGTAGGTCCACATCGTACCGGTGGCGACCTCCGGAGGCGGCACGAAGCTCGAGTGGGACATTCCAAATGCGGACAGCACATTCTTCTCGATGTAGTCGGTGAACGGGGCGTCCTGCGTCCGCTCGAGTACGTAGCCGACGAGGGCGATGCCCGCGTTCGAGTACTTGGTACGGCTTTCGGGCTCGTAGACCAGGGGCAATCCGTCCAGACTCTCGATCGTCGCTTCGAGCGTCGGCTCACTCGGGTCGAAATAGTTGCCCACCGGCGGTTCGCGAACAACGCCCGCGCGATGCGACATGAGCTGTCGCAGAGTCACGTCTTTCGAGAAAGACAGCTCGGGGACGTACTCCGCGAGCGGGGCGTCGAGGTCGAGCTCACCCCTTTCCACGAGCTGCATCACGGCGATGTCCGTGAAGAGCTTCGAGACCGAGCCCACCCGATAGACGGTCTCGGCGGTGGCCGCGAGTCCGGACTCGGCGTCCGCATGGCCGTACCCCGTCGCCCAAACGGTCTCGTCGGAGTCGACGAGCGCGATCGAAAGCGCCGGAATGGTCTTGGTCGTCATCTCTTCCTGGATGAACGAGGAGATCGAGTCGACGACCTGGCCGGTTTCCGTCGCCGCGGGGCCGCACGCCACCGCGAGAAGGAGGACTACGACGAGCGTCCGAGCCATCGGGCGCGATTGTACCTCCCCCGCCCAACGGAGCGCACGGGATCGATGACCGGAGTCCGAGCGCCGCCGATGCGGCACTCCAAAACTGTGCTGGGTTACGGCTGGTTGAGCGTGACGTACCGCTCGAGCCGCGCGAGCTCCTTGTCGTCCACGTATTTGCCGATCTCGCGCCGAAACTGCGCCATGCTCTGGTATGGGCGATACTCGAGAAACTCTTTCAGCATACGGTCGCCCACGCCGGGTATGCTGAGAATGTCTTCCTCGGTAGCGGTGTTGAGATCGATGGGCACGAAGACGTACTGCTCCAAGCGCGCCACCTCCGCGTCATCGACGTACTTGCCCATCTCTCGCCGGAACTGAGCCAGAGCTTTGTAGGGACGATACTCCTCGAACTCGTGCGCCATGCGCGGGCCGACGCTGGGGACCAGAAGGATCTCGTCCTCGCTCGCGGTATTGAGGTTGATGGGTACGAACATCTTGACGTAGAGCTCCTTCAACGCGTCGTCGCTCACCGATTGTTTGAGCAGGCCGTGCAGATCCATCATGCTCAGAAAAGGGCGCTTTTCCATGATGGCGGTCACGACGGTCTCATCGAGGTGCGGAAGGGCGAGAAGCTCGTCCTTGCCGGCGAGATTGGGGTTGACGACCCCGTTGTTCTTTCCGACCTGCGCGAACAGCAAGACCCCACTGGCGGACAATCCGAGGGTGAGAACAAGAACCAACAGTGAGCGGAGCCATCCAGACGAGCGCATCACGACATCCCTCCTCCCGGGTGACGGTACGTTGACGCCATCCCCAACAGTCCCAAGTATGCCATAGTCGCGGGCGCCAGGGCCGGAGTCGCTCCCGTCAGCGATTCCCATACGAGATCGAGTCCGGCGAGCGAGGGGTACATCTCGA
>DASPGQ010000265.1 GCA_035620555.1 Vicinamibacteria bacterium | reverse complement strand
CTTGGATGTCTTTACGCTCGGCCAGGGCATCTTCACGTTCCTCACCGTGCGCTCGTCCCAGTGCTCCGCCGTCGAGGAAATGCCGTAGTCGTCCGGGCGGACGAATGGATTCGTGCTCACGATGACGTTCGGCAGATAGGGAGTCGCCTCGGGCCCCTCGCGATGGACGATGAAGTTCTCGCCGTACTCGATGGCCTCGGGAACGTCCGCATAGGCATGAATCCTGCCGGTGTCGGTATGGAAGGGCTCGTCGTCGTGCACCTGCTCGTAGAACGGAATGCGCGGATAGGTGCGGAAGTTCATGAGCGCCCCGCCCGGAGGCCCGTAGCGTCCGGCCATGATGTCCGGAACCGTATACCCCTTGGTCGTGGTGCAGCTGTCGAGCAGCCGCTGCAAGTAAATCTCTCGGCGTCCCTCGTGCTCGAACTTGAAGACGTCGTGGAAGCGGGAATCCCCGGTCACCTCCCCGAGCGCCTCGGCGATGCCCGCGAGGATGGTGAGATCGTCCTTGCTGTCGAAGACCGGAGGAATGCCTCCCTTCCAGACTTGAAGAAACGGATTGGAGCAGCTCGCGGTGACCTCGAGATCGCGAAACTCCAGCCAGGAGTTGGCGGGAAGGGCGATGTCCGCGTACTCGATGGATGCGGTCATCTGGATGTCGAAGGACACGATCAGATCGACGTGAGGGTTCACGTTCTTGATCATCCCGTAGCACCATTTCGCGTTGTTGATGAGGTTCACGTTGTTGAAGATGATGGCCTTCGAGGGAGTCGGCATGTGGGTCTCGCCGGTGAAGTTCTTCCGCCCATAGCGCGGCGTTTCCACGATGAGCGCCTGATCTCCGTGGTTCCAGTAGGCGGGCTCCTCGTCCTTGGTGTACGGGTGGGCGACGATGTCCCTTCCGTTCGTTTCCGGATCCAGATTGAGCTCGAAGGGATCCTCCGCGACCCAGCCCTTGAACCCGGGCCCGGTCCACGGCGCGCCCTGGAACAGAGCCGCTTTGTAGTTGCCCGCCCAGGTGTGGCAGCCGGCGCCGGGCTTCCCGATGTTGCCGGTGAGCATGAGCGGCAAATAGGCGGCCCGGTTCATCTCCGTTGCATGGAACCAGTGGTTGATGCCCTCGCCCTGATGGATGGCCACCGGGGCGAAGGTGGCGATATCCTCGGCGAGCTGCTCCACGAGATTTCGCGGCGCCTGGGTGATCTCGCAAACGGTGTCGAGGTCGTAGTCCCGGAGATGCGTCTGGTATAACGTCCACAGCGTCGAGCAGGTCACGGTGCTCCCGTCGGCGAGCGCGACTTCGAACGTCCCCTCGAGCGCGGGTCGGATGCCCCGTTCCACCATCCGCTGCCCCACGTCGTCCCGGGTGATGGCCCGCGGTGCGTTCTCGACTTCGTCCCACAGCACGCGGTCTCCGATTTGCTCGTGCTGCTCGGCCGTCAAGCCCTGGATCGTCATCGAAGGGCCGTCTGCACCCAGGGACGACTGGTAGCCGGCAAAGACTTCATCCGCGCGAAGACGCTTCAGGTTGTCGTGGCGAACGAGCAGGGGGAAGTCGGTGAATCGTTTGACGAAGTCCTCGTCGTACTGTCCCTTCTCCATCATGAGCCGTGTGATGCCAAGCCAGAGAGCGGCATCGGTTCCCGGTCGAATTGGAATCCAGTAATCGGCTTTGGTGGATGGCGGGCCGTACTCCGGAGCGATGACCACGATCTTCCCGCCTCGCTCCATGCACTCGATGAACCAGTGCGAGTCGGTCAGCTTGTTCTCCACCAGGTTCTTTCCGTCCATGATGATGAGCTTGGAGCTTCTCAAGTCGTTGAAATCGCAATCCGAGGCCTGGAGGCCGTGGACCCAGGGATGGCCCGGCGCCTGGTCGCCGTGCCAGGTGTAGTTCGACCAGGTTCGACCCGCGCGCGCCTCCTCCGCTCCGACGCCGCGTACCTGGGCATCCAGAAGCGCCAGGCTGTTGCAGAGCCGATACATTCCGTATTTGCCGAGCACGCCGAGGAGGCCCATGCCACCGCGCATCTTGATCGTTCGCGTGCCCGCACCGCCCATGGCCTCGACCATCTCCGGCTGATACCCCTCCTCCAGCAGCCGCCTTTTTCCCTCTTCGCCGCTGTAGGTCCGGGAGATGGCCTCGAGGGCCCGGGCGATGTCTTGGAAAGCATCCTCCCAGCTGATCTGAATGAACTCGTCGCCCCCGCGGTCATCGAACTTGTACGCCGAGCGGAGCTCGGGAGTGAGCACGGGAAAGCCCGCGTCCGCCCACTGCTTCCATCCCTTCCGAACGATGGGATGGCGAAGCCGATAGGGCCCGTAGATGACCCGATGGAAGGTGTAGCCCTTCGCGCACTGGCGCGGGTTCCAGTTCGCGGTGGCCTTGTTTCCGTAGAGATCGGCGTAGTCCTGGTAGTCGTAGGTCGAGCCGCTCCGGACGACGATCCCGTTTCTCACGTAGGCCCGGATGCGGCACGCGTGGGTGTCGTTGGGGGAGCAAACCCAGTCGAACCAGCGGTCGTAGCGATACTGATCGTGGTAGATCCTTTCCCACTCCCGCGACACGGTGCGATGGAGGGGGTTCTCCTGCGGCACGGCCGGCTGGAGAAACGTGCAAGCGGGATCGAGCGAGACCACCGAAGCGCCGAGGCCGCCGCCCAGGTATTTCAGGAACACACGTCTATCCATCTCCAGCGACTCCTTTCAAGGAGCAAGAACTAATTCCTGCCAAATCGTGACTGATTTCTTTCCGTCGCGATCGCCCGCGCTCCCGTTCCAGACCGCGAACGCCACCGAAGCCGTTCCGCCGGGCCTCAGAGACGCGCCGTCGGCTCCCTCGGCCCGGAGACTCCGTCGAAAGAGCACGCGGTAAGAGCCCGTCGAGTAGACGCCGGACGCCCGGACGGCCTGGTCGATATTCGGCCGCGCTCTCAACGTGCTGAACCCTTCGGCGCGCAGATCCTCGGCGGGACTCTGGGGAAGCGGATTGGAGACGATGTTCCCCACGCCCCATGCGGTAACGTACGTGGGGTCCGAATCGAGCGTGAGCGCGTTCCGCGTAGGCTGTTCCAGGGGAGAACGCCGGAAGTTGGGATAAGAGTCGATTCCGATGTTCGGATAGATCTTGTCGAGCTCCTGGAAGGCTGGCTCCATGTCCGCCTGTCGTTCGGACTTCCACATCCAGATATTCACCGCCACGCCTGGCTGGCCCATGGCGAAAAACGGGGGATCGGCGCTCACCGAGAACTGGACCGCGGCGGCGTCGCGAAAATCCTGAGGCCGGATCGCGGTGTGATCGTAGGTGCCATCCGGCCAGACCATGAGAAGCGCGAGCTCCTCCCCATCGTGAAGCGCCCTGACGGTGACCTCTTCGGGCCGGTCGTCTCGCCACCAGAGCGGCATCAAGTGCAGGTTCACGGCATCCGTTTGCCTCCAGATCCCGTCGTCGGGGTGCTCGGGAAGCGACTCCACCCGGCTCGCCACGATGCGAAACTTCTTCATTTCCATCTTGGCTCGCTGCTCGGGGCTCGAAAGCGACAGCACGAAGTGCGTCAGATGCCACGCGTCCTCGCCATAGATGTACGGGCTCATGGGCATGGGAGAGCCAGGGAGCCCGGCGACGATACGGCGGTACACGTGCTCGCGATCGGGTGTGCCTTTGAAGATCCCCGCGGTCAGGTCCCGCGGGCGGGTGGGCCGTCCCTTCGAGTCCACCTGTTCCTGCTGGCCGTCTCCGCGACCAGTCACTCCATGACAGGCGGCGCAGTTCTGCTGGTAGAGCTCTCGCGCTCGATTCGCCGCGGGAGTGTCGTAGGCTGGCTCGCTGGGGATCTCCAAGAAACCCCGTCCCTCCTCGAAGGGCTGAGTGGGAACGTAGGCTTCTCGAATCTCCATCGACTGCGTGGAGAACGTCTTGATGTAATGCACCAATCCCCAGCGAGCTCTCTCGTCGAGATGTGCCCACGAAGGCATCGCCGAGCCCGGCATGCCTCGCGAAATGGTTCGGAAAAGGTCCTCGTCAGTAGGGACGCGATCCCATGTCGAGACCAGGCGATATTCGCCCCGGGTGAAGTCCCGTGGGCGCGGATAAAGAAGATAGGCGGCGTCCCCTTCTCCATCGCCGGCGAGACCATGACAGGAAGCGCACTCTTTCTGGTAAGTGAGTCTCCCGAGCTCGATGAGGTCGGCGCTCACCTCGAGCACGGACGAAGGCTCGATGGATAGGTCGATGGCTCCGCTCGTCTGAGAGGTGCGTCCGTGACAGGCAGCAACAAGGAGAAGACAGCTTGTCACCGCCGCAATCGATCGAAGCGGCCTCGGCCTCATAGTCCCTCCCTTCCTTCACTTGGACCCAAGAAAAGCAAGACGCGGACCAAGATGCGGAAGGAATGTAACTACCGACGGTTGGTGGCCTCTTTGGACGCTCAGAGAGCCTCGCGGCGAACGACAGGAGCGATTTAACTCAAGAACGGGTGATTCGACGCAGTCGAGGAATTGGGACCATCGATCGCGGACCGGAGCGGCAAGGCTGTTTTCCCTGCGCGCGAGGTCACCGCCGGTGGGAAAGATGAGCGGCGAAGAGGCCCATCCAACTTCCCGGTGTATTCTGTCAATATATTATTTTAGATAATTACTTGACACAACGTATCCCATGGTCTACTATTTCCGGGTACGGGGCGCACGTCAAAGCCCCAACGAAAGGAAGAAACTCAATGAAAACCCTCGTAACGCTCCTGGCCATCGCGGCCCTCACCACGGCACCGCTCGCTGTCGCCGACACTCACGCAAAAAAAGACATCGTCGACACGGCGATCGCCGCGGGCTCGTTCACGACGCTCGTGAAGGCGATTCAGGCGGCGGGCCTGGTCGAGACACTGAAGGGCTCCGGTCCGTTCACCGTCTTCGCTCCGACCGACGAAGCCTTCGCGAAACTACCGGCAGGGACGCTGGATAAACTTCTGAAGGACAAGGCGAAGCTCACCTCCGTCCTTACCTACCATGTGGTTCCGGGCAAGGTCCTGTCCTCGGACGTCGTGAAGCTCGACTCCGCGAAGACCGTCCAGGGCCAGAGCATCTCGATCGACGCCAAGAGCGGCGTTCGCGTCAACGATGCGAAGGTCGTGCAAGCCGATATCGAGACCTCGAACGGCGTCATTCACGTCATCGACACGGTGATTCTTCCATCCATGGAATGACGTCGCGGCGAGTGGGTGGGTGGCGCGAGCTGCCCGCCCTCTCGCAGGCACTCTGCGTCCGCGATTTTCTTGAGGGATTTCGGCGCCGGGGACCCCCGGATCCGCCGCTGCCACAAAGCAATCAACATGAGACCTCAAATGACGTCGCGGCCATTATTTAGATTTTTTGGAGACATAAATGATACCAAACACTTGTGACAGCAGACTCGAATCCCAAAACCAAAAAGGAGTACCAATCATGAAATCCCATGTTCTTGCCACCGCCGCGCTCGTCACATTCGCGGCATTGGGACTTGCCTGCAATGACGGCTCGTCCCCGTCCTCTCCCACGGCCCTACCCACGACTTCGACCGCCCCGGCCGTCGACGGTTCCGGCGGGCTTACGACGCTCCCGCGCGGGAATACGTTCGCGGGACCCGTTCGGCTCCGCGTCGCGCACCTCTCGACCGACGCTCCACCCGTCGATGTCTGGGTGAACGGAAGCGTCGTACTGAGCAACGTTCCCTACCAGGCGGTGAGCGACTACCTCGACCTCGAGGCCGGCGAATACCGCATTCAAGTGACGCCGGCGGGCTCGACGTCCCCTATCGTCATCGACGCCACGCTCGGCCTTCAGGCTGGGAGCGTGTACACCGTTGCCGCCGTAGGATTCCTGTCCTCGGATACGCTTTCCCCGCTCGTGCTTCTCGATGATCTCGCAACCGGCCAGGGCGCTCGCCTCCGCTTCGTCCACGCGAGTGCCGACACGGGCCCCGTGGACGTTGCCGTCGCCGGCGGTCCGGTCCTGTTTGGAAACGTCACGTTCCAGAAGGCGAGCGACTACGTGGAGGTCCCCGCCGGGACGTACGACCTCGAGGTTCGTCCCGCGGGCTCGAGCACCGTCGCTCTGAGCATTCCCGGTGTCGAAGTCCTCGGGGGAACGACGTATACCGTCTTCGCGGTCGGCCGAAGCTTCAACGGAACGCTCGGCCCGCTGCCGGTCGTGGACGCTTCCTAGTTTCATTCTCGAGGGGGCGGGAGCGAAACGCTTCCGCCCGATCTCTCGCGGAACCTC
>DASPGQ010000264.1 GCA_035620555.1 Vicinamibacteria bacterium | reverse complement strand
TGGAGTACGAAGTGATTCACGGTATCTACGCGCTCTTGCCCAATGAGACCCTCGGACGGGCGATGCACGCCAATCTCGAGCGCGTCGGTGGCGTGGTCTATACGGATGAGGAGCGTCGGTTCGCCGAAAAAGTGCGTGAGTCTTTCACCGGCGAGGTTCCGCCCCTTTCTTCGGCGGGAGAGATCGAGAAGTTCGAAGTCCGCGAGGAGGGAAGCGGCGGTTCGACGGACGTGGGTGACGTGAGCTGGGTCGTCCCCACCGCCGGCATGCGCGCGGCGACCTACGTGCCCGGAACTCCCGGACACTCGTGGCAGGCTATCGCCTCGGGGGGATCGACCATAGGCAACAAAGGGATGGTCGTCGCCGCGAAGACGCTGACCTTGACAGCGATCGATCTTTTCGAGGACCCGGAAATCGTCGCCGAGGCAAAGCGGGAGTGGCAGGGGCGAGTCGGTCCCGATTTCGTTTATCAATCGCTCGTTGGCGACCGCCCGCCCCCACTCGATTACCGCAAGCCGGCGACGCCGTAAAAGAGGATTCGAGCCTGCTCAGGTTTTTTGCGAGAAGCGGGTCAGCGAATGTAACCCAGGCTTCTCAGCCGCTCGAGCTGTTGTTGGCTCATCCCTTCGATGTGCTCGGAGTCGGGGGAGAGCTTCGCCGCATTCGCCATCTGGCGCCAACCCTCGAGAGTCTCGGAGAGGCGTCGTACGACGTCATCGTTCTCGGCGGCCACGTTGTTCTGGTCGAGCGGATCGTCAGCGAAGCGAAAGAGCTCGAACTCCGGTTTGCCCTCTTCGGGCACGATGTTGTGGATGAGCTTCCACTCCCCCTGGACGATCGAATAGGCCTCGGTCTCCGCCGGCCAGGGAGAGCCCGCCTGGGGCTTGGTCGGTGCCTTCTCGGAGAAAGCGGGACGCGCCTGCCAGGAGCGGTCCTCACTCCGAAAAAGGGGAACGAGGCTATGACCCTGAATCGTTTCCGGAAGATCGAGCCCGCTCAGGGCGAGAAGGGTCGGCATGATATCGATTGTCTCCGTGACGGCATCGATGACCCGACCGGCGGGCAATCCAGCCGGCCACCGCATCATCAGGGGCACCCGTGTGAGCTCTCCATAGACGGATTGACCGTGGAACGTACGACCGTGGTCCAGGAACTCCTCACCGTGATCTCCGACGAAGACGACGAGAGTCGATTCTTCCAGACCGAGCATGCGCAAGCGTTCGAGCAAACGGCCCACTTCGGCGTCCATTCCGCGGATAGAGCCGTCGTACCAGTCCTTGTCGTAGCTCACGTACTGATCAGCGTCGATCCCCGCTTGCTCCAGCTCGGTTCGAGATGGCATGCCGAAGTTCTGGGCGAGCGGCTCGGTGATGACCTTTCGCACCGCGGCGAGCTCCTCCTCGTGCTTGTGCTTCTTTTCCGGATCCGCCCAGAGCGAGGCATAGGGCGGCCTGGGCTCGAACGGGTCGTGGGGGTCGTATAGGTGAAGGAAGGCGAAGAACGGTATGTCCTTGTTGACCTCGAGCCAGCGCGTGAACCGGTCGATATACTCCCGGGAAGTCTTGCTCGAGCCCTGTTCGGGAAGCGACCCGTCCTCGTGCAGCTCCTCGAATCCCTGATGCAGGTTGGTGAACTGCCCGGTGAAGAGGTTCGAGGCAAACGAGACGGTCGCGTAGCCCGCACCACGGTACACCTCGGCAAGCGTCGTAGCCGAAGCCGGCAGGTAATCCGAGAACTCCTTTACCCCGTGGGTGGAAGGGTAGAGCGAGGTCATGAGCGACGGCGTCGATACCTTGGTCCAGGTCGCCTGGGAAACGTTGTTCAGAAACAGGACGCCTTCCGACGCGAGCCGCTTCAAGTTGGGGGAAGTATCCCGCTCGTAACCATAGGGGCTCAGGTGGTCGTTCCGGAGTGTGTCCGTCCACAGAAGTACGACGTTTCGAGGTCGGTCCTCGGGTGGCGCCGCGGGCGGTCGGATCACCGGGGTTCCCCAGATGCCGACGTTCCCCACCTCTTCGGACGAGAGCGAGAGCGACAGACGTCCGGAGCGCCCGACGTGGGTCGAGAGGTCGATGATTCGTTCCTCCCATCGATAGGGAGTCGTCACCGTCTCTTCGAGCAGCACGTCCTCTCCCATGGCCACGCGAAAAGTAACCGGCATCGGGTCCACCGTGCCCAGGGAAAGCTGCAACCTCGAGCCGGGCGGAACTTCGACCGGAACCCGGATCGTTTCCGGAGCCCGGGAGACCAGCGACTCCCGGTAAATCTCTGACATGCCCTGGAAGCCCACACCACTCTCGATGCCGGCGAGATACTCTTTTCGGAATACGAGACGAATCGATTCGATCGCGAAATCGGCGTCAGCGGCGTCGGTGGGACGAATGTAGAGATGGCGAATCCTCTGGGCGGAAAGCGGCAGCCCGCTTCTGAGCGTGTAGGTCTGAACGTCGTTTCCCGCCACGATGGGCGTGGTAATGCCGAGCGCGGTCACGAGAAACCGAGCCGGACCCGGTCCCGGCACCGGTTCCACCGAGGGGACGATGGTGAAGTTCGCACCGGCCGAGGCGCGCATCCGAACCTCGATCGAATGGAGTTGATCGCGGTTGTCGAGGCCTTCGGTGCGCTCCACGTGGAGCAACGGAAAATCGCTCGTGGCTCGGCCGGCGAGGCGACCCTCTCGAACCGCGAGACCGGAGACGTCGGCAAAGGCGTCGAATCCGGCCGTCCCGGTTGTCTCGGCAAAGGTCCACTCCGTACGGGGCGGAGGCTCGGGAGGCGTTGCCGGGCGACCCTCGACCATCTCATCGGCGAACACGTCCACGAGGCGAATGGGTCTGCTTTCCTCGGACGGACGACAGCCCGCCACGAGCCAGGCTCCCACTAGAACCAAGAATCGATGCATGTGGTATTCCTCTCCAGAGCGCGACGTCTTTGGTGCGCCAGACCAAGCCGTGAAGCTTATGCGTCCGAGGCGTTCGAGTTCAACCTTCTAACTGCTCAATGCCGTGGCTGGCCAGAAATCATCTCGACTCTCGATTGAGCTCTTCCGCGCCACACGGTAACCTTGAGGTCGAGTCAGAGACATGCCCCGGGTGGTCGAGAGTCTCTTGAAGCCGTTGTGTCCCACGCTCATGCGCCTTCTCACGCTCGGAGCTTCCGTGACGGTAGCTCTGGGATTGGGGTGGAGTCAGCAATACCCCCGAGAAGGAGAGCCTAATGACGAGCTCACCTCGAATCCGGATTATCAGGATCGGTTCGTCTTCACGCGAATCCGATACGGCCCCTCGGACCTCGAGTGGGGTTTCCGCTGGGGCGGGGCGAGGTGGAGCCATGACTATCCCCGGGCCGACCGGCACCTATCCCGGCTTCTGAGCGAGCTCACGACGATGGCGGTCGAGCTCGAAGGCACGAACGTATTCGAGCTCGATGACCCGGCGCTATTTCACCATCCGGTTGCCTACATCTCCGAGCCCGGTTTCTGGACGATGTCCGAGAGCGAGGTCTCGAACCTTCGCGATTACGTGCTGAAGGGAGGCTTCCTCATCTTCGACGATTTCGAGAACGAGCAGTGGGACAATCTCGAGGCACAACTGAGGCGGGTATTGCCCGAGTACCGGCCCATCCGGATCGACGTCGACCATCCGATCTTCCATTCGTTCTTCGACATGGAGACGATCTACTTTCCCCACCCCCTCGTCGACGTCATGCCGAGCTATTACGGGCTCTTCGAGGATAACGACCCCGCCCAACGCATGGTGGCGATTGTCAATTACAACAACGACATCGCCGAGTACTGGGAGTGGTCCGACACGGGGTGGCTGCCGATCGACATCACCAACGAAGCCTACAAGCTCGGGGTGAACTACATGGTCTACGCTCTGACCCACTGACGGGGCTAGGTCGGGTCGGAGCCTCTGATACTCGGAAACTTCTGCCGAAAGATCGGTATCGATATGGCTACGTTCGCTTGATGACGACGAGACTGATGTCGTCCGAAGGCTCGGCGAATGAAAGAATATCCTCCTTGATTCCTTGGGCGATGTCCCGGGCCCGTCGATCCTTGAGCTCTCGCACCTTCGCTTCGAGACGGCCAGGGAAGTATCGATTCTCCTCATCAGCGTGCTCCGATAGCCCGTCGGTGTAGAGCAAGAGAATGTCACCCGCCCCCATGATCTCCCATTCGTTCAACTCGTAGGCCTC
>DASPGQ010000263.1 GCA_035620555.1 Vicinamibacteria bacterium | reverse complement strand
GAAGATCTTCGCGGCATCGGCCCGGAGGAATTCGCTTCGTCCGACGCGGGCTCTCTTCATGAGGAGCTCGTCGACCTGCGTCTCGTCTCGCGTTTCGTCGATGCTCAGCGAGACGCGAACCCGCGCCGTCAGTTCTCCGCTTCGTGCGAGTCTCTCGTAGGCTGCGAGAACCCGATCGGTTCCGTCGGCCTCGATGACGGAAGTGATGCCGAATTGGTTCGCCATCGCGAGTCCTCGCTTCAGTCCTCGGGCGTAGTCATCCTCCGATAGTCGAGGAAGATGTCGCTCGACGAGACCCGCCGCGGCCTCGCGAAGCGTACCCGAGGGCTCGCCGGCTTCGTCGCGCTCGATGCGACCGTTCACCGGATCCGGGGTGTTCCGGTCGATGCCAGCGAGGGCGAGCGCCCTGCTGTTGACCCAGGCGGAGTGCCCGTCGGCAGAGCTCAAGTAGACGGCCTTATCCGGTGCGATGCGATCGAGCTCCTCGCGGTGGGGATTTGCACCGGGAAAGAGGGGGAGGTCCCAGCCGCCACCCACGATCCAATCGGATGAAGAGGCCTCCCGGGCACACGACTCGATCGCCTCCAGCACCGCAAGTCTCGACTCGAGACCGTTCAAGTTGCATTGACCGAGCTCGACACCACCAGTAACCAGATGGACGTGCGAGTCGTGAAAGCCAGGAAGCACCATCGCGCCGTCGAGCGAGATGACCCGCGTCTTGGTTCCCACGAAGGCGTCCACGTCGTTATCCGCGCCCACGAAGACGATCTCGCCCGCCGATATCGCCACGCTCTCGGCCCAGGCGCGCGCTTCGTTCATCGTGTACACCGAGCCCCCCCGAATCACGAGATCGGCAGACTCGGGAGGCAGGCGACAGGCACCGAGAGCGAGGATGAACGCGCCGAAGAGCCAGAGGCGTCCCCTCCTCGTTTTTTTTTGGTCGCTTTTGGATCTCACTCCGGCGATTATGTCATAGACGCGAGAAGCACCCTTTTGATCTTCGCTGGCGCTCGACGTGGACCACCTCGCCCGAACCGTCCGCTTTTCCGCCGGCCGCAGGAGAGCTGATTGACGCTGGCTCCGTCGCTCGTCTGGGTGCTCGGGGGCAGTCTCGCCGCTTATATCGTGGCCCTTTACGCCCTGTGCTTCAGGATCCAGGGACGCATCCAGACGTCGGAGGACTATCTCGTCGCCGGTCGGAAGCTGACTCTTCCTTTCGCCACCGGCACGATCCTCGCTACCTGGTTCGGAGCCGGCACCGTCCTGACCGCCGCGGACGAAGTGAGACAAACGGGGCTGAGGGCGGCTGCCCTGGAGCCGTTCGGCGCGGGTGTCTGTCTCCTGATCGCGGGATGGCTCATCGCCGGTCCAATCTGGAAGATGAAGCTCTTGACTCTGAGCGATCTCTTCGGGACCCGATTCGGACGCAAGGCGGAAGTGCTCTCGGCGCTCATCATGGTGCCCAGCTACTTCGGCTGGGTCGCGGCCCAATTCGTGGCGCTCGCGGGAATGTTGCACCTGTTCTTCGCGATCGACCTTTCGGCCGGCATCCTCATCGTCGCGCTCGTGGGCTCGGGGTACACATTGCTCGGTGGAATGTGGTCGGTGACCGTCACCGATGCGGTTCAGATTGCATTGGTGCTCGTAGGGCTCGTCCTGCTGGCGCTCTCCACTCTGTCCGAGCTCGGAGGGGGGAGCTCCCTCGCCGGCCTGGTGCGCCTCTGGAACGACACGCCTCCCGAGATGAGAAACCCGATTCCGGTGGAATCACTGCAGCAGCTCACCGACTGGCTTGCGGTTCTTGCGATCGCGGCGCTGGGAAACTTGCCGTCTCAGGACATCGTCCAACGGATCTCGGCTTCGCGGACACCGGCGATTGCCCGACGGGCATGCCTGTTGAGCGGCTATCTCTACATCGGTTTCGGTATCATCCCCGTGGGACTGGGTCTTTCGGGACGCATCCTGTTTCCTGATACCCTTAGCTCTGCCATCCTTCCCGCGCTCGCCCATGGCTTCACTCAGCCTTTGGTAGCCGTGAGTTTCACGGTCATGCTCGTCTCCGCCGTGCTGTCGTCGATCGATAGCGGTATCCTGGCCCCGGCCGCAGTTCTCTCGGAGAACATCTTCCGCCACGTGAACCGTGGACGTTTTTCGTCTCTGACCCTGAACCGCCTCGCCGTGCTCCTCGTCGCATCGGGTAGCGCCGCCATGGCCTACTCCGGGCAGAGCGCTTACGGATTGCTCGAAGATTCCTACGAAGTCGCCTTCGTGAGCCTGTTCGTTCCGATGATGTTTGCGGTCTATGGCTTTCGGTGCGCGCCGAAGGCGGCGGTGGCATCGATGAGCTCGGGTATCGCGATCTGGCTCATCCACTGGGTGACCGGATGGCAGTACGTGGCGGAACCGTTCATCCCGTTGCACCTTCCCGCTTCGCTCGGGGCGATGGCAGCGAGCCTCGTCGCCTATGTCATTTTCCGTCGCCGGAGTTGACGCCGGAGCCGCCGATCGAAGTCTTCAGCTCGTTGGGGCGGCGAGGGTCCGGGTTCCGTAGGTCTCGATGGTCAAGTCCCGGTCGAGATAACGCCTGGGCTCGACCGCAGCGCGGAGATAGGAATCGACCCAGTGGAACACGTTCTTCTCCCGAACGATGTTCTTCAGCCGAGCCATCCGTCTCTTCCGCTCGGCCGCCCCCATGGTAAGGGCTCGCTGAATCGTGCTGGCGAGCCCGACGACGTCATATGGATTGACTGTGAGCGCATCCTCACCGAGCTCGCAGGCAGCTCCGGCGAACTCGCTCAGAACGAGCACGCCTTTCTCCCCGATGTTCGAAGCACAAAACTCCTTGGCGACGAGATTCATGCCATCCTTCAAAGAAGTGACCAGGAGCGCATCGGCGATACGATAATAGGCGGAGAGCTCCTCTCGACTCAGGTTATGGTAGAAATACCGAACCGGAACCCAGGAAGCCGTTCCGAACGCCCCGTTCACTTCTCCGACCAGCCTCTCGAGCTCGAGTCGCAAGCTGCGGTAATGGGGTACGCACTCACGGCTCGGAATCACATGCTGGACGAAGCACACGTTCTGACGGAGCTCGGGAAACCGGCCCAACGCCGCGCGGAAACCACGGAGCTTGTGCAGCAACCCCTTGGTGTAGTCGAGCCGGTCGACTCCCAACAGAATTCTGAGCCCTCCGAGCTCGTTCTCCAATCGATTGGAGATGGCGGCCACTTGCTCGCTCTTGGCCAACGCCGCGAACCGCCGGTAATCGATGCTGATGGGAAAGTCCCCGGCTCGCGTCGAACGAAAGGTATCCCGTCCCGATTGCCCCGCGTGAATCGCTCGCGCCCGGACCTCGACGACGCTTCCGCCGCTTTCCTCGATTTCTGTCTCTTGGGTCAGCTCTTCCACGCAGCCGATGAAGTTCTGGAGGTCATGCCGGGTCTGAAAGCCCACGAGATCGAACTGGAGAAGCGCGTCGAGAATCTGCTGTCTCCATGGAAGCCGGAGGAACAGATCGGGCGCGGGAAACGGGACGTGCAGGAAGAACCCCAGCCGGTTCGCGACGCCCCGCCGACGCAACTCCGCACCGGCTCTGAGAAAATGATAGTCCTGGATCCAGACGAAATCCCCTTCCCGCGACGAGCGCGCCACGACCTCCGCGACCTTTCGATTGACCTGGCAGTACATTCTCCAGTACCTCGGATCGAAGTTGCACTTCGCCAGGAGATCGTGGAACAGGGGCCACAGTACCTCGTTGGAGAATCCGCGGTAGAAATCCTGGATCTCTTCCCGATCGAGAGGCACCGGCCACAGCGTCAACCCCAGCTCACGGGCCGCTTCCCGAAGAGCTCTCTGAATCTCAGGATCGATCGCTCCGGGCATTCCCGCCCAGCCTACCCAGGCCCCGCACCGCTCGCGGAGCACGGGAGTCAGAGCCGTTACCAGTCCGCCACTGCCCGGCTTCGCCTTCCACCGCGCGTTCTTCTTTTCGAAAACGACGGGCAGGCGATTCGATACCACGAGAAACCGATCCCGATAACCGTCCATAGTTTCCTTTCGGTTGCCGATCGGACTCGAAGCAGGACCAGGCCGAAAGACAAGCCCAACGATTTGGCTGAATTTGGCGAAGTATACCAGAAAGGGAGTCGAGATTCCAGACGAAAGATCACAAGTTTCGCAGAGGAAAGCTGGGCGACGGGAGATCTACGCCTTTTGCCGCCGGTCGCCGCCGTCGTTTCCCCTCGTTTTCCCGAGGCGGATCGAGAGGTCGTTACCGAGGTCGAGGAACTCCTGGAATCCGGGGCCGCCGCTCTTCAGGCACTGAAAATAGAGGTTTTGGACTTTCCACAGCTCTACCTCGAATGGAAGCGACCGGACGAGTCGAACGCGCTCGCGGAGCGCCGACAGCTTGGCTCGATCCCCGGGCGCCGCGAAGTAGGCTTCGGCGAGCGCATCGAGGCTCGTTCTCGCCGTCCAGGCGAGCGCCGGCTCGTCGAGGCGGACCCCTTCTTCCACTGCCTCGCGTACGAGGCTCCCGATCTCCTCGGCGCCGTTTCGCCAATCGGAGAGGGCTTTTCTGAGCCGCGCGTTCAAGGCCACTTCTGCCGCAACCGACAGCGCGGGCGGCAGCGGCACGCCGAGGTCGGCGAGAAACCGAACCGTGCCCCAGTGCCGCTCATAGATACTGCGGTGCGCCGCCTCGGCGTCCTCGAGCGACGATTGGAGGAGGAAGTCGACGATCTTGCGCTGCTCGTCGCCGAATAGCGACCGGAGGTTGTAGATATGTCCTCCGAATCGCTGGTCGAGCGAGCGGAGGAGAACCGTGGTGTCGGCGCTTCGGAAAGGTCCTACCAGCTCGGTGGCGAGACCTGAGAGCCGATCGAGCTCGACTCCGGCGGTGACGGTGTGATCGCCCAGGTGGAGAACGGCGAAGCTCAGCCGTTCGGTCGAACGCGTAATGCGGGACGTGAGCCGCACTCTTCCCAGCATCAGGCGCATCGCCCCCGAGCGAAGAGATTGGCTCTCCACCCTCTCGACGTCGAAGCTATAGACTCGGTCGATCTCACCGTCGGGTTGGAACAGAGTGCTGATGCAGTAATGGGCGCAGAGCATCTCCCAGGTGATCATCGCCGGTCTGACGCTTCTGAGGTAGATGTCGCGCCCCGTCCCCGCCTCGGGGCGGTTGCTGACCGCCAGATCGAGTCTCTGCAGAAACTCTGCCTCGATCGGCTGGCCGAACACGTCCTCGGCGAGCTGTACCGCTCGACCGGCGTACCGTAGAATCTGGATCGTCTCGATTCCCGCGAGGTCGTTGAAGAACCAGCCGCAGCTCGTATAGGCGAGCTGGAGCTGGCGCTCGAGCTCGAGCAGCTTGAGCACCGTCACCTTTTGCGGCTCGGTAAGCTCTCCCAGACGCTCGTCGACTTTCGCCGGGTCGCGGTCGAGGATGAGCTCGATGTAATCGAGAATCGCGGCAAGGGGGTCCTTCACGTAATCGGCGAGCTTCGCTTCCAATCGAGCGGCGGTTTCGTCTCGCAGCCAGTCCAGGGCGGCGCGGAGCGGAGCTCGCCACGCCTGGCTCCAGCTCGGGGAGCCGCCGGTTCGACAACCGCAGCTGCTCCGCCATCGCTCGATTCCGTGGGCACAGCTCCAGGACGTGTTCTCGAGGATCTCCACCTCATGCCCCGGGGGGAACCGTTCCAGAAACTCTCCGTAGTTCGTCAGGCGAGCGTCGACGTTTCGATCGATGCTGTCGAGGGCGAAGGCGAGGGCCATGTCGCCATGTGGGTGGTGGTGGCCGTAGCTCTCACCGTCGGTCGCCACGTGCGCCAACCGGGCCTTGCCGTCGTCGCGCGCGATCGAGAGCAGCCGGTTGGCGAGCGATTCTCCGCGGTGCAGAAGGCCCTCGAACGCGATGGCCTTCGATACGGTACCGTCGTAGAAGAAGATGACGATGGTCCGTCCCGATGGCAAGCGTTGCACGTAGGGAAGCGTCGTGTCGATCCGCCCCCCGGTGACATCGTCCCAGGAGTCGTTTCCCCGACGCCGCGTTCTCCTCGCTTGCGAAGGTGCGAGAATCGTGAACCGGATGCCGTGAGCCGACAGGACGTCCAGCGTCTCCAGATCGGCGGCGGTCTCGGCGAGCCACATTCCCTCCGGTCGGCGATGGAAACGATGCTCGAAGTCGCGGATTCCCCAGACGACCTGGATCTCCTTGTCTCTCTTGCGCGCGAGCGGCATGATGGCGTGGTTGTAGACGTGGGCGAGCGCAGAGCCGTGTCCGGAGAAGCGGAGCTGGCTCTCTTTGTCGGCTTCCAAGATGGCGGAATAGACCGCGGGCGCCTCCCGCTCGATCCACGAGAGAAGGGTCGGCCCGAAGTCGAAGCTGATACGCGAGTAGTTGTTGACGATGGCGACGATGCGCTCGTCGTCATCGAGGATCCGGGAAGCCGCGTTCGGGGCATAGCACTCGGCGAGGATGCGCTCGTTCCAGTCGTGATAGGGCCGAGCGGAATCCTGAGGCTCGATGGCTTCTAGCCAGGGATTCTCCCGTGGAGGTTGGTAGAAGTGGCCGTGTACGGTGACGTACTTCATCACGATTGAGGCGCTAGGACGAATAACCAGGGCGACGCGGGGGTAGAGTCAGCGACACCCATCGAGTGCGACATACGGCAGCAACCTGGTCAAGATGATAACGCCGATGCCGAAGAACCGTCGCGGAATTAAACTGGCAGAGGGGTGAGGAGACGGCGCATGTGTCCGGTGATGCGAAGGGGACAGGCGGGACCGAGAGGGCGCTTGCCCCGCCGCAAGCTGGCCGAGCCGTGACGGCCGATCGATCGCGGGTCCGGTCACGGCACCGAGCACTGAGCGGTGAGTCACAATTCTCGAACTTTGCGATAGACTGAGCTTTGGAGGACCGAGGTTGAAACGAGCCGAACGTCACCACTTGAAGCAGGATGAGTTCGTCCAGGGCATTGAGCGGACTACGGACTGGATGGTCGAGAACAAGAGGAACATCGTAAACGCGGTTCTGCTGGTTCTCGGTGGCGCCCTCCTGTTGGGTGGCCTGTACATCTACCGCAGCCGTCGGGCCGCGCAAGCACAGGCACGATTCGCGGAAGCCCTCGAAATCTACCACGGCGACGTACGATCGCCGGGTGGCGCGGCGCCCACGGGTGACGCACCGACCTTCGCCAACGCGGAGGAGAAGTACCGCGCGGCCCTCGAAGCGTTCGAGGGCGTCGCGACCGAATTCTCGGGCCACGAGGCGGGTCGTCAGGCGCTCTACTACATGGGCGTGTGCCATGCGGGGCTGAAGGACTACGAGCGCGCCGAGGACGCTCTCGCCGACATGGGCTCCGGCTCTCGGGATCTCCTGTATTACCTCGGCACGCAAACACTGGCAGCGGTCAAGGCCGAGCGCGAGGACTTTTCCGGCGCGGCGGACATCCTGCGTTCCCTGCTGGAGGACGAGGCCAACCCGCTTCCCAAGGACTACGTTCTCTTCGAGCTGGCGAAAACCGAGGAGAAGGCTGGGAACCTCGATCAGGCTCGACTCTATTACGATCGCATGGTATCGGAGCACCCCGACTCTCAGCTCCGTGGCGACGCGATGAACCGGCGCGACGCCCTCGAGTTCGTCGCCAGCTGAGCTCGTCTCCGACATGAGAAAGCGCGGCTTCGTATTCTGGTTCGTGTTCGTCGTCGCCGGCATGTTCGCGCTGACCGTGACCTCGCTCTTCGTCCTCGTCTGGAGCCTTCGCGCCTCGGTGCCCGGCGTACCCGAGCGCGCTACGATCAGCCTCGACCTGGCCGCCCCCTATCCCGAAGATCCGCTCTACGCTCTGGGCGGTCCTTTCTTCGGCGTGGAGGGCCTGACTTTTCGCGACCTGCTGTTCGCCATCGAGCGCGCCAAAACCGATGAGCGCGTGGAAAAGCTTCTGCTCCGGGTTCGGGGCAACACGCTGGGGTGGGCCCGTTCGGCGGAGCTGCGCGAGCAGATCCTCGACTTCAAGTCGTCGGGAAAGCCCGTGGTAGCCTTCATCGAGTTTTCGTCCAATCGTGACTACCTCGTCGCCTCTGCCGCCAACGAGATCTTTCTTCATCCGCGTGGATTAGTGGAGCTATCGGGAGTGCGCGCCGAGATCATGTTCCTCGCCGCGGGCCTCGACAAGCTCGGGATCGAGCCCGAGTTCGAGCGCGTCGGTCGATACAAGGACGCCCCCGACACGTTCCTGCGAGAGTCGATGAGCGAGGCGACGCGCGAGGCCACCGGGGCGCTCGTCGAAACGATTCACGAGCATCTGGTGGATGCTATTGCCGAAGGCCGATCTCTCGATGAATCGAGCGTCAGGGCGGTTCTGGAAAAGGGTCCCCTCACGCCTGGCGAGGCAATGGAGCTGGGGCTGGTGGACGGTCTCCGGTTCCTCGACGAGGTGGAGAGCGCGGAAGGGACGTCGGCCCTCGAGACCGAGCCGGTTCGCATCGCGGATTACCGGCGGGCCACGACCCGCGCGTCCGCTTTTGGCGCCGATGTCCGCATCGCGATCATCTATGGCATCGGTCCCATCGTCCCCGGAGGCAGTGGGGAGGACGCCCTGTTCGGAAGGGTGATGGGCGCGGATACGATCGCCTCGGCGTTCGAGAAAGTGCGGAAAGACGATTCGATCGATGGCGTCGTGTTTCGCATCGACAGTCCGGGCGGGAGCGACGTGGCGTCGGACGTCATCTGGCGCGAAGCCATGCTCACCCGGCAAGAAAAACCGGTCATCGTCTCGATGGGGAGCGTCGCCGCTTCGGGCGGCTATTGGATCGCTACGGCATCGGATGCGATCGTCGCCGAGTCGACCACCATTACCGGCTCCATCGGGATCTACGCCGGCAAGTTCAACCTTTCCGGGCTCTATGAAAAGCTGGGGATCGGCGTGGATGGCGTGTCGAGCACCGAGAGCGCGGATTTCTTCAGTGACAACCGAAATTTTACCGCCGACGAGCGCGCCCGGCTTTCGCGCGTCCTCGAGGATGGCTATCAGGCGTTCTTGAGGCGCGTCGCCGATGGTCGCGGCATGAGCACCGAAGCGGTCGAGGCGGTGGCCCAGGGACGCGTTTGGTCGGGAGAGATGGCTCTTCAGCTCGGACTCGTCGACGAGATCGGCGGACTCGAGCGCGCGCTCGAGATCGCGAAAGAGAAGGCAGGTTTCGATGCCGACGCATCGGTGGAGCTGCGGATCTACCCCGAGAAGCGCAACTTTCTCGAAGCCCTGCTCGAGAGTATCTACCGAGCGTCCGCTCCCCTGCGGTTGAATCTATTCGACCGGGCGAAACTCGTCGAAAGCTCTCCGATGCTTCAGCTGCTCTCCCGCGGAGTGCCGCTGGCGCTGATGCCCTATCAGCTCGACGTTAACTAGCAGGCTGATCAAAGAGTACAGTCCAGCCTGCGCGAGCGGAGCGAGCCCGGCGCGCCTGCCGCGCCGTGAGCAGCTCGAGCCGTGGCGGCACGATCGATCACGGGTCCCGCCACGGCATTGAGCACTCTCAAGTGCTCAATCGAGCTGCTTCTTCAGCTCGCTCAGCAGAGCGAGCGCGTCGAGCGGCGTCATGCGCTCGGGATCGATCCGGCGAAGCTCGGACACGATTCGAGCCTCGGCTTCGGCGAAAAGCTGCAGCTGGCGGGCCCCTTGGGTCGAGCTGCCACCGGTGACATGAGGGCGTCCCTCGATGTCGAACTCGTTTTTCTCGAGGTTCCGCAGGATTGCCTGCGCGCGTCGGATCACCTTGGAGGGAATTCCTGCCAGTCGCGCCACCTGAATTCCGTAGCTTCGATCGGAGCCGCCCTCGACCACCTTCCTCAGGAACACGATGTCGTCGTGCCATTCGCGAGCCGACACGTGGCGGTTCACGATGCCGGGAAGCTCCGATGCCAGCTCGGTGAGCTCATGGTAGTGCGTTGCGAAGATCGTCTTCGCCTTGAGCCGGGGCTCGGTGGCGATGTACTCGGCGACCGACCAAGCCAGGGAGAGACCGTCGAAGGTCGCGGTCCCGCGACCGATCTCGTCG
>DASPGQ010000262.1 GCA_035620555.1 Vicinamibacteria bacterium | reverse complement strand
AACGTTCGCGGGCGCACGCGCCGAACGTCTCGTAGGTCCCCTGGAGAATTCCCTGCGTTCCGATGTAGATCCAGCTCCCCGCCGTCATCTGGCCGAACATTGTGAGCCCCAGAGCCTCGAGCCTCCGGAACTCCTCCCAGGTGGCCCAGTGGGGTACCAGCAACGAGTTCGCGATGAGAACCCGGGGGGCATCGGGGTGCGTGGCGGCAATGCCCACAGGGCGGCCGGACTGAACCAGAAGCGTCTCGTCCGATTCCAGATCTCTGAGCGCGCTCAGGATACGGTCGAAGTCCTCCCAGCTCCGCGCCGCCTTGCCCGTACCGCCGTAGACCACGAGCTCCTCGGGCCGTTCCGCGACTTCGGAATCGAGGTTGTTCTGGATCATCCGATAGGCGGCTTCCTGGGGCCAGGCCTTGCAGCTGAGCTCCACTCCCCGAGGGGCGCGGACGACTCGAGTCGATGCCGGCATGGTCTAATCTCCTTTCCGTCGAAGGTTCGATGCCCGAAGAATCTTCCGGACCACGGGCCGCGCGATGGCTGCGCTGTAACTGCCCATCACAAACTTCAGCCCATCCCTCCGACATGCGAAGAAGCCGCTTCGACGATGGCTCCCGACTCGACGAGACGGGTCGCTTCCCGAACGTCGGGGTGGTGGGGGCGGTCGCGATCGTAGTGGGGAACCTTTTCCCGAAGCCGAGCGTGCACGGCCTCGAGCGCCGGGGAAGTCGTCAAGGGACGCCTGAGGTCGAGAGCCTGGGCAGCGGCCAGGAGCTCGATCGCCAGGATGTTCGCGAGATTGCTCGCGACCTCGTTGGTCTTTCTCGCCGCGGTGACCCCCATACTGACGTGATCTTCTTGATTCGCCGAAGTGGGAATGCTGTCCACACTCGCGGGATGGGACAGAACTTTGTTCTCCGAGGCGAGCGCGGCCGCCGCAACCTGGAGGATCATGAACCCCGAGTTGAGTCCGCCTTCCTTTACGAGAAATGCGGGAAGCTCCGAAAGAGCGGGATTCACCAGTCTTTCCGTCCTGCGCTCGCTGACCGCACCGAGCTCGGCGAGGGCAATCGTGAGGAAGTCCGAGGCAAGCGCCACCGGCTGGCCGTGAAAGTTGCCCCCGGAGAGGACCTCCTTCGTTTCCACGAAGATCATGGGGTTGTCCGTCGCGCTGTTCATCTCGATGTTCAGGACACCTTCCACGTAGTCGAGCGCGTCTCGAACCGCGCCATGAATCTGCGGCATGCAGCGCAGCGAATAGCTGTCCTGCACCCGGTCGCAGCTTTCATGCGACTTTCTCATGGCGCTGCCCTCGAGGAGCCGTCTCAAGTTCTCCGCCGTCGTCCGCTGTCCCGGGTGAGGCCGCGCTTCGTGGATTCTGGGATCGAATGCGACGTCGGTTCCGAGCAGCGTGTCGAGGGTGAGGGCCCCGATGACGTCGGCGCAACGAACGAGTCGCCGCGCGAGCAGGACGGCATGGGCGAGGAGCGCGGTAATGACCTGCGTCCCGTTGATGAGCGCGAGCCCGTCCTTCGGGTGAAGCCTCACCGGGGACAGCCCCGCTCGGCGAAGGGCTTCGGTGCTCGGAAGTCGCTCTCCGCCGAAAACCGCATCACCCTCTCCGACGAGCGCGAGCGCGACGTGGGCGAGAGGAGCGAGGTCGCCGCTTGCGCCCACCGATCCCTTCTGGGGAACGACGGGATGGACCCCCCGGTTCAACATCGCGACGAGGGCATCGAGCGTTTCCGGGTCGATGCCGGAGAAGCCTGCCGCGAGCGTATTCACCCGTAGCAGCAGAATCGTCCGAACCACACTCTCGGGGAACGCCTCTCCCACTCCGGCCGCGTGGCTTCGGACCAAATTGAGCTGCAGCTCGTCCAGGTCTTTCCTCGGGATGACCACGTTACGAAAGTTCCCGAAACCGGTGTTGATGCCATACACGACGTTCTCGCTCAGCAAGATCTGCTCGACGACCTCCCGCGAGGCACGCACCCGCGAGCGGGCGTCGGGCGAAAGCGCCACCTCGGCCTCACCGAACGAAACGCTCCGAATCTCATCGAGCGTCAAGCTCCGGCCGTCGAGCACGAGAGACATCGTCACGATCTTAACCCCGAACTGGAGTCGAGAGGGGAAACACTATCGAAGCCGGGCGAGCGGCCGCGTAAATTTACGCAACCGGCGAGGAGATAGGGGCATTCCCCCACGGACCCGATCGGAGCGCTAACTCTAACCCACTGGGTCATGGTACTTTCCGACGCTTCGCCGATATGGCAGCGAACTTGCGTAATGGAAGAAACATGAGGTGCCGACCGATCGGGATTCTGGCGGTCGTCTTTTTGACCTCCGGGCGGAGCGTCGAAGCGCAATGGACGGATCCGAAGCTCATCGCGGGGCAAGTCGGATTCAACGTCGCCGTCAGTTTTTTCGGGCAAATCTTTCACGGAGAATCACCCGGCCGCGCGATCAAGACCGCGCTCGCCGACGGAGCGGTCTCGGGTGCCTTGGCCCACACGGGCTACTGCATCACCGGGCGCAACCCGGATTGGGCGCTCGTCGGCAAGGCACTCGCGCAAAAGTCGGCGCTCACCACGAAGCGATCGCTCGACGGAAAGCCGGTGTTCGATCGAACCCTCCTGACCCATTGGGAGCTGACCTACTCCTTCGTCCATATCGAGTGGTTGGACGAGCCCGACATCGAGATCGACGCAATCAACGCCGCCTTTTCCAGTTATTACCTGCTCGCTGGTGACCCTTATCGCCTCGACGCCTCCCGGTCTCTACTGAGCGGAAGCCTCGTCTTCGAGAACGTTTCTGACACGGGAGCGACGCGTGGATTCTACGTGCCGGGAGTGGTCTGGATACGGGAGGCCGACTACGACGACCGAAGCGTCTTGGGGCACGAGCTCGTACACAGCCTGCAAGCGGAGCGAGGCTCTTCCATCGACGAACGACACTTCGGCATCTTTCGGGTGAACTGGCTCGCATTCGCCTCCGGGGTTCCCGCTTTCGTCTCGGGGTGGCCGGCTCACGACCGACGGCCTCACGAGATCGAGGCGGACGCCTACTCCACGTCTCGCCGATAGAAGCCCGCTCGCCTTCTTCAGCCTGACCTAGGCCTCCTGTGGCAAGCGGTTTGCAATCAGCTTTAATTGCTCGTCTTTAACGGGACCGGCGTTTCGATTCAGAACGGTTCTTGGAACAGCTGTTTCGGAACGGTTCGGTGGGGCGAGGCCGAAGTGGACGATTTTGTCCATGGTTGGGGGACGGCCTCGCCCCTTTTTCTTTTGAGCTGACTCATCAGAGAGCTCAGTGCCGTGGCGGGACCCGCGATCGATCAGCCGCCACGGCTCGATCTGTTTACGGCGCGGCCAGCGCGCCGGGCTCGCTCCGCTCGCGCAGGGTGGGCTGGGTTATTATCACCCTGCTAGCGCGCCATGCCGCTCGAAGTCAGCTTGCGAAGCCGGCGCACCCAAACCCCGAGGAGGACGGCTCCGACGCTAGCGAGCCCGACGAGCATGCCTACCCAGAGCCCCGATACGCCTCGATCCAGAGTGAACGTGAGCGTGTATCCCACCGGAAGACCCAGGACCCAATAGCCCGCGAGGGAAGCAAACATGGGTGTTCGCGTGTCTCCGAGGCCTCGGAGTACTCCGATGGTAACCACCTGAAGTCCATCGAAGAGCTGGAAGAACGCGGCCACCCGGAGCAGCGAGATACCAACGGAGAGGACGTCGCCATCGGCGGTGAATAGGCCGATGATATGCCGCGGCACGAGCAACAGGGTGAGCATCGCCGTCGCCATGAACGAGACGCCGAGAAGAATCGCGGTCCAGCCGGAGCGAGCGATTGCCTCGGGGTCGTGTCGGCCAACGGCACGCCCCACACGAACGGCGGCCGCGGAGGAAACGCCGAGAGGAACCATGAACGTCGTCGAGGCCACGGTGATGGCAACCTGATGCGCCGCGAGCGAGGCGGGATCGAGCCGGCCCGCGAGGCCGGTCGCCACGGCGAAGAGGCCGAGCTCGAGAGTGATCTGAAAGGCCGCGGGGACTCCCAGATCGAACAAACGTCGGAAACGCACCCACTCGGGAGCGAAAGACGTTCTGCGGAGCTCTTTCCCCTGATGCAAAAGAACCCATCCGATCATGGCTAGCGCCATGAAGACCCGGGACACGAACGTGGCCCAACCCGCTCCCACGACTCCGAGTCGCGGGAGCCCCAGGTT
>DASPGQ010000261.1 GCA_035620555.1 Vicinamibacteria bacterium | reverse complement strand
GTTGTTCCAGAGGACGCTCTCGGTTCTCGCCGGCGAGGAATTCCAGAGCCCGGCTCAGATCGATCCGGGTCTCGAGATAGTAGTGAGGAATGTCCCGATTCGCACGCGTCATGGGCGCGGCGATGGCGCGGCGCAGCCCCTCCCCCTTAGCGGCCTCTCGAGGCTCCCCCGCTGTCCTCGATCCGAGCCAGAACCTCGCCTACGGGAACCTGACGACCCTCTTTCACGAGGATCTCCGTCACGATACCGTCCTCGAAGACCTCGACCTGGAATGAGGCTCACGATTGGGTCATATCACGCAACCGGACGAGAGGGGGTCACGGCGGGTACGCTTCTTGGTTCCCCGCGGCGCGACTTGCGCGAGGCAGCCGAACCGATCGAAGATTGGAGCTGGCTCGCGAAGCTGGTATCGTAGTCGTTCTCGAAGATCCTGCTGTTGATGGTCATGCTATCCGGCGTCATCGCCGCCGGCGTCCCTCAGAAGGACCAGCTAATGGCGATGTTGCTGTCTCCCGCTCCCGTCCACTGAGAAATCGGTTACTGATGTCGAGGTCCTCGGAGTCACCCGCACTGCGCTACGAGGCCGAGGAGCAGCCGCCGCACCTCGTTTCCGCAGCCCTCGGCTTCCAGGTCGTCCTGTTGATCGTAGCCGGGATCGTCCTGACGCCGATCATCGTGCTGCGAGCCGCCGACTCAACGCACGAGACCATGACCTGGGCCGTGTTCGCGGCTCTACTGGTGAGCGGCCTGACGACCATTCTCCAGGCTCGCCCTATCGGTCCGATCGGAGCCGGTTACATTCTCTTCATGGGGACATCGGGAGCGTTCATCGCCGTGTCCACCACCGCCGTTAGGGAAGGTGGATTGCCTCTCCTGGCGACGCTCGTGGCGTTGTCTGCGCTCGCGCAGTTCGCCTTCTCGGCGCGACTGTCCCTGCTCCGGTCGTTCATCACGCCGACCGTCGGCGGGACGATCGTCATGTTGATCGCCGTGACCGTGTTTCCTATCTGCTTCAGGATGCTGACGTCGGTTCCCGAGCACATCGATCCGGCGTCTGTGTCGGGCCCGGTGACAGCTATCTCGACGTTCGTCGTCGTTCTGGTGGTCTCGCTGTTCACCTCCGGTCGAGTGCGCCTCTGGGGTCCGTTGATCGGCATCGTCGTGGGCACATTCGTGGGCGCCCCGCTCGGACTGGTCGATCTGACGCCGGTTCGTGAGGCGGCCTGGATCGGGGTGCCCTCAATGGGGTGGCCGGGTCTCGACCTGTCCTTCGACGAGCGGCTTTGGGGTCTATTGCCGGCGTTCGTAATCGTCACCATCGTCGGTGCCGTCGAAACCTACGGTGACGCGATTGCCATCCAGCGGGTCTCGGCGCGTACCCGCCGGCCACTCGAGTTCCGATCCGTGCAGGGAGCGGTCGCCGCGGACGGACTAGGAAACTTTCTGTCCGGCTTGGCGGGCACGCTACCCAACACGACGTATTCGACGAGCATTTCGGTGGTCGAGATCACCGGCGTGGCGGCGCGACGCGTCGGGGTGTACGGGGGTATTCTGCTCATGGCGCTGGCCTTCCTGCCCAAGATCTCGGCCTTGCTTCAGGCCGTTCCCGATGCGGTGGCGGGCGCCTTCATCTTCGTCCTGCTGGTATTGCTCTTCGCCCACGGAATCCGGCTAGCGGCGGAGCAGGGGCTGACCTACGAGAACGGATTCGTGGTGTGCATCTCTTTCTGGCTCGGAGTCGGCTTCCAGAATCAACTCATCTTCCACGACCACCTTCCGCTCTGGGCACGCAACTTGCTCGATAACGGCATGACTTCCGGTGGCATTGCCGCGATGCTTCTGACCCTGCTGTTGTCGTTCCGACATCGTTCCCACGATCGCTTGAGGCTCGAACCGAGCGCGGCCAGCATTTCCGATTTGTACGCCTTCCTGACCCGGGTGGCGACGAAAGCCGGGTGGGACAAGGCGGCGATCGACCGCCTGCACCTCGCGGGAGAGGAAGCGCTGATGTTCCTGGTGGACAAGGAAGAGAAACGCGCCAAGCCGTCACCGATCCGCCTCTCCGTGCGCGAGGAGGACGGCTTGCTCGCGCTCGAGTTCGCCGCGGGCCCCGGCGCCGAGAACCTGGAGAACCTGGTCGCCGAGATCGAAGAATCCGAGCGCAGCGTCGAAGAGCAGGCGGCGCTGCGCATTCTCGGCCACCTGGCCGTCGACCTCAAGCACGAGCAGTTCCACGATCGCAACTACCTCGCGTTCCGTGTCGAGTCCACGCCCCTCGGATGACGGAGTCGGCTGCCGGTCAACCGGGACGTGCGAGCCGCGTAGGATGTTCGGTGCCGTGGCGGGACCCGGGATCGCCCGGTCGCCACGGCTCGGCTTTTGCGGTGCTTCGCTGCCGATGTCGCGGCAGAAAGTCTTGGCCGCCGCTCAGCAGGCTGGGCTGTACTTTTTGATCAGCCTGGCAGTAGTCTGGGGCGTGAAATCCGGATCGATCAAATGGGTTCCACGCGGTTTCGCCTGCACGCCGTAGAACGAAGGCTCTGGCGCTTTGTCCGGGGCGACGACTACGACCGCAATGATGGAGTTTGCCGCGCGGCGCCCGAGTGGCTCGTCCTCTGCATCAACAACTTCTGTAACCTCCACTGCAAGATGTGCGACGTCGGTCTCGGCGAGACCGGGACCGCCTTCTATGCGAACTTGATCGGAGACGATCCCCGAAACATGAGCCGGGAGCTATTGCTGCAAGTGCTGGACCAGGCCATTTCGTTCTCCCCGCCACCCCGGGTCGGTTTCGCTTATACGGAGCCGCTTCTCCACCGGGGAATCGTCGACTTCTGCCGCGAAGCGACGAATCGCCGCCTCTACACCAGTATCACCACCAACGGCTATCTCCTCCCTGCCCTTGCGGAGCCTCTGGTGGAGAGCGGTCTCGAGCACATCACCATCTCGGTCGATGGTCCGTCCGAAGTCCATGCGCGGGTGAGGGGCTCGGAAGACTCCTTCGAGCGGCTCTACGTGGGCGTGGAACGGCTTCAGGAAGCCCGGCGGCGCAGAGGTCGAAAAACGCCCCGAGTGCAGTTCTCCTACACCATCACCGATGAGAACTACACCGACATGGTGCGCTTCGTGCGCGACATCGCGCCGCTCACCCCCGATTCGCTCTCCTTCTCGCACCTCAACTTCGTCACCACCGAGATGGCGAATACCCACAACACAGCATTTCGGGACCCGGAGCTTCGGGTGGCGCGGTCGAACCTGGGAACTATGGATCTCCACCGCATCGACCTCGACGCGCTATGGTCCGAGCTCGTCGCGCTCCAGGAGCTCGCCTCCCGAGCGCGCTCATGGGATTTCACAATCGTTCCTGATCTCTCCCGGCGGGAAGACCTCGATGTCTACTACCGCGAGCCTCTTCGATTCGTCGGGGGCCGGCGCTGCACCGACCCCTGGCGCATGATGCTGATCGAGACCGACGGATCGGTGGTACCCGCTCACGGTCGCTGTTTTCACGCCATCATGGGCCGCCTCACCGAGGAGCCTCTCGACGACATCTGGAACTCTTCGAGGCTGGCGAACTTCCGGAAGATTCTGAAGGAGCACGGAGGCACTCTTCCCGCCTGCGCGCGCTGCTGCGGCGTCATCGGCAAGAAGAAAACCAGCGAAGAGAATCCGGATTAGGACTCGCTCCCTGGTGGGGCTTCGAGCGAAAGGCCCGCGGCCGCAAACGCTGCCGCCAATGCACGTTCATAGCATCGGTGGCCTCGACAAATGAGTGCCGTCATCGTGTCCCGCGGAAGTACCCGGTTGTGAAGACGGACGCTCGGACCGCGCGGCCCCGACGTGAGGACGCAGGATGCGACCGCTTGACGGGACCTCGCGCGGCCTCAATAATCGTTGTGCTTCTGCCGATCCCGATCCCGGAGGTATACCGATGAACCGTTTCCCCGCGCTTGTTCTTGCTTTGGCGTCCCTGCTTCCTTCGCTCGCCCTCGGGCAGCAAGGAGAGACGTACGATTACTGGCGTTTCAACCGTGACATCATCCGCTACGGGCAGCAGGCCATCTTCATGTGCAACGGCTTGTTCACATCCAACCGAACGCTCGAGCAGGTGTTTGCCCAGGAGCTCGCTTACCTGCGACAGCCCGTGGGAACGCCCTCGGGCGGCGATTACCACGTCGACTGGGATCGAAAAGCTGTCACCATCGGTGTCCCCGGCGGAACCCCGCCCATGCGAGCCGCATTCCGCGAAGGGCTCGGCTGCATCATCATGGCGCCAGATCAGACGTTCGAAGATCTCGACCGCCTTCCCATTCTGAAGATGGCGCCGCCGCCAGGCGACCCGGCGACCATCCCCTGGCCAGACGGCGACCTCACCGAGAGCAAACCCCTTCCTTCGGAGATCGATGCGGCGGCACTCCAAGCGGCGTCGGACTGGGCCTTCGAGCGTGAGTCTCCCGAGCAGGTGACCTTGAGCCTTCTCATCGTCAAAGGAGGCGACATCCTCCACGAGCGCTACGCGCCGGGGGTCGACCGGACGACGCGAACGCGCACGTGGTCGACCGCGAAGAGCATCGCAGTGACGCTCATTGGCATGCTGGTCGACGAGGGGCGCCTCGCGCTAGACGAGCCGCTCGGCTTCGAGTGGCTTCCCGTGGTCGAGTCACCCGAGACCGACCCTCGTTCTCAAATCACGCTCCGGCACGTTTTGAACATGTCGAGCGGGTTGTATCCCGTCGACAACGAGGGCCTGGAGTATGCGACGGGGTCGGGCCTGGCCTATTGGGCCGGCGCGAGCTCGATCGCGGGGATGCGTAATCGGGGCTTGATTCGCGAGCCCGGCACGTACTGGGATTACGAGAACTACGACACGCTGCTCGCCGTCTATGCGATGAAGCGAGCGCTCGGCGAGGATGCCTACCTGGGCTTTCCCCGAAAAGCTCTTCTCGATCGCATCGGTATGAGGAGCACGCTCGTGAGCGTGGACCGCTTCGGAGACTTCATCTTGAGCAGCCAGGTCTATACCAACGCACGCGACCTGGCGCGATTCGGGCTTCTGTATCTGAACGGTGGTGTGTGGAACGGGGAGCGTCTGCTCTCCCAGGAGTGGATCGATTTCGTCCGGACGCCGGCGCCTTCGACGGCCGGGCGGGGGAACTTCTACGGCGGCCAGTGGTGGCTCGTCCCCGACGATCGAACCGACGTGCCGAAGACTGCCTATTCGACGGCGGGAAATCGCGGGCAATACGTCATCGTCGTCCCTACTCACGATGTCGTCATCGTGCGCCGGGGTCTCGACTACGGCCGGCAAGGCTTCGACCGATGGGACCTCACCCGAGAGGTACTGAAAGCCATCCGAACGACGACCACCGACGCGCAGTTCTAGTAGCGCGAAGAAACGAGACAATCCGCACGACGGCCTCTCCAACGCCAAGGGTTCGGACTTCCAGGAGGAGAGAGACCAACAACCCACCCCTCGAGGGAGAGCCCGTCCTCCGTCGAGCGTCGCACGCGCCGAGTCATGCAGCGGCGCTCGGCTGCATCGGCGCCGTCGCTTCCGGGCCGGTCGTAATCTTCTGAACGAGAGGCTTCAGCCAGAAGAAGGCCAGAGCGGCTGCGGCTAGATCGCAAGCGACCGCGACCCAGAAGACAGGCTCCCACGAGCCGGCGGCCTCCACGAGCCAAGCGGCGCCCCAGCCCGCGAAGATCGACGCGGTCCCTTTAGCCGTGTATTGGATGCCATAGTTCGTGGTGGCGTAGGCCGGGCCGAAAACGTCTCCAATCGCGGCGGGGAATAATGAATAAATTTCTCCCCACGCGAAGAACACGAGACCGGAAAGCACGACGAAGCCAACCGGGTTATGGACGAGGTGGAGGAGCGTGAAGATGCCCGCGGCCTCGAGCGTGAACGCGACGGCCATCGTGTTGTAGCGGCCGATGTGATCCGAGATCCATCCCCAGAACGGGCGGGTCACACCGTTCAGGATGCGATCGAGAATGAGAGCGAGGCCCAGGGCGGTGACTCCGAACGCGAGGATCGTCTTGTCCATTCCGAAATCCGCCGCGATGGGCTTCAGTTGGGCGGTCACCATCAGCCCTCCGAACGCGACCATGGTCATCATCACGTACATCAGCCAGAACGTCGCCGTGCGCACCATTTCCGCGGGGGTATAGCTTCTCTGGCTCTGTACCACCCGGCTGCGCGTGGCCGGGCCCGCCGCACCGCCGGGTCGAAAGCTTACCGGCGGCTTCCGAAGGAACTGAGCGGAGACGAGCACGATGATCCCCTGTACCGCGCCCCAGAAGATGAAAGCGGTTCGATAGCCGCCAGAGTCGATTAGTCTCTGGATTGGGATTATGGTGAGCGCCGTACCGAATCCGTAAGCACCAGCAGTCAGGCCGGCGGCAAGACCGCGGCGATCGGGGAACCACTTGAGCGCGGTTCCCATCGAGGCGCCGTACACCGCTCCCGCTCCAACACCGCCGAGGGCGTACCAAAAGTAAAGGCCTCCGATGGAATCCGTGATGCCCGAGCCGATCCAGCCGACGGCGACCAGTAACGAGCCGACGCTCACGACCTCGCGCGCGCCGAAGCGGTCGATCAGATAGCCTTCGACAGGAACGAGCCAGGTCTCGAAGAGAACGAAGAGCGTGAAGGCGATTTGCACCGCGGAAAGCCTGACTCCCAGGCTCTCGGAGAGTGGAATGGTGAAGAGCGTCCAAGCGTACTGAAGGTTCGCGATGGCCATCATCCCGACGATGGCGGCAACGAGCTGGAGCCATCGATTGGCGGCGTGATTGGACTGCATGGCGCGCGATCATACGAGCGCCCGCTCTTCGAAAACAAGAAGGATTACCGTGCCCCAAACGTCTACGAAGCGGCTTGCGAAACCTCTGTTCGCAATGTACCTGGTCGTTCGGGGGCTGCGGTGCTCCTATCGCTGAAACGGAGGTTCGCTAAGAAGGAGGCTGGTTCAAGATTCTAGAATCTGACGAAGACAGGCGAGCGTCGACGGAAGATTGCCTTCCCAGAGCCAGGAAACTTCGATCCAGAAGCCCGGGACCACACTCGAAGACAGGCGACCGGACGAAAGCGTTTCGGAACGATGGCCTCGCTTGGTCGATGCTTCCCGAAGCACTTCTTTCGGAAACGGTCGACGAACCAGATCTCGGGAATACCGGCCTCCCGATAGCGCGGGAGCTTCTCGCGGTAGTCGAGCGTGGGGTCGCTCTCGGAAACGATCTCCACGACGAGATCGGCCGGACGTTCGAGGCGTCGTTCGGTAAGCCGCTCGAACCGCGCCTCGGTGATGACGAGGATGTCCGGCTCTGGAGACCACTTCGCATCGAGTCGCATCGGGTAGCGTGATCCCCGTACGATGCCCGTTCCTCTCTCATCGAGATAGCCACGAAGGAGCGTCATGAGAAAACTGAAAAGGTCCTCGTGACGGTTGGAAGCGGGAGAGTGCATGATGATTCTCCCGTCGAGGTATTCCCAGTCGCTGTCCTCATCCGCGAGGCGATAGAAATCCTCCTCGCTGACGCCAGGCTTCACCAGGAGATAGGGTGGCTCGAGACCGATCTGCATGCGAGTCATATTACCTACCCTTGCGTCGAGATCGCCTTATCGAGCACGCCGTTTCGCTATAATCCCGGCCCCGCCCTTCATCGGGCCAAGGAGATTCCAAGATGAATCGTCGCAGCTTCTGCCACCGCGGCTTCACCGGCGGCGCCGGAATCCTTCTAGTGGGGACGCCCAGCAAGGCGGGTACGGCTCGGCCGAACTCTCCCCCGGAGCAGTCTCCCATTGAACAGATCCCTGGGGATGTCGCGGCAATCGCCCGCGAGCTCTTCGCCGCCCATGGCCGCGGCGATACGACCGCAATCGACGCGCTGTACTGGCCCGGCGCCACGGTCAGCGTCCGGCTGCGCGGACCTGACGGCCGAGCGACCGCCATGACACAGACGGTGAAGCAGTACCTCGAGTGGTTTGCCGAGCAGCACGCGGCTCGCGAGACGATGGAGTTCGACCTTACCGACGTGGCCGTGCGTCACGCGGGGCCCCTCGCCGATACCTGGGTGACGCTTCGGGTCCATGAAAAACTTCGCGACGGCGGCCGGGTCGAGGTGAACGCGGTCGCGTCGCTCCAACTGTTCCGTGGAGACGAGGCGTGGAAAATCAGCGGCCACGCCTGGCACGCGCTCACGAGCGAACGGTTTCCCGCGGAGCAGCCGCCGAACGTCCGGGAGAGATGACGGACTCGGGAAGATGAACGGAGACTCTACGATGTGGAAAGACATCGGCCGGGCCATCCTCCTGTTGATGCTCGTCTGGGGTGCCAGCAAAACGAGCCACGCCCGCGTTCTCGGTCTGAAGATCGAAGTTCGCGAGACGGTGCTGTCGGGTCGTCCTTTCGGTCTCGCCGGACCCTACGAGAAGCTCAGCGGCACCGTCGAGCTCGCCCTCGATCCTGGTCACCCCGCGAACGCGAAGATCGTGGACCTAGCCCTCGGACAACGCGATGCGAATGGCGAGGTTCGATTCAGCGCCGATTTCTTTCTGCTCAAACCCGTCGATGCCGCGCGCGGGAATGGGGTCTTGTTCTACGAAGCGGGAAACCGCGGCCGAAAGCGAATCCTCACGACGTTCCAGAAAGCGACCCCCTCCGACGACCCGTCGACGGAAGCGGAGCTCGGCGACGGGGCACTGATGGAACAAGGTTTCTCTCTTCTGTGGATGGGGTGGCAGTGGGACGTTCCCGAGGGGCGCATGCGCATGGATATGCCGATCGCGACGAATTCGGGTGACCCCATCCAGGGTCTCGTGCGCGGAAACTTCATCCTCGGCGAACGCTCGGAGACGGCGCCACTCGCCGACCGCGGGCATCGCGCTTACGGCGTCGTCGACCCCGACGATCCCGAGCACCGCATGGCGGTGAAGCGCCATCCCGTGGGTCCGGCCGAGGAGATTCCGCGAGATCGGTGGCGTTTCGTCGACAGCCAGACGGTGGCACTCGACGGAGGTTTCGAGCCAGGTCTCATCTACGACGTCGTCTATCGAACCGAGGACCCGCGCATCGTCGGAACCGGTCTCGCGGGCACTCGGGATCTCGTGAGTTTCTACAAGTACGACCGCGGCGAGAGCAACCCGCTGTCGGGAATCCGATATGCCATCGGTTGGGGTGTCTCGCAGACGGGACGCTTCCTCCGCCATTTCGTCTACGAGGGATTCAATGCGGACGAGGAGGGACGAAAGGTTTTCGATGGCCTCATCGATCAGGTCGGCGGCGCCGGACGAGGCTCCTTCAACCATCGCTTCGGTCAGGCGTCCCGCGACGCTCTCCAGCATTTCAACATCCTTTATCCGGTCGATATGTTCCCCTTCGCCGACGGTCCGTCGATCGACCCGGTCACCGGAGAAGAGGACGGACTCCTCGCGGCAGCAGAGAAGAACGGCACCGTTCCGAAGTTCTTTCACATCCTCACGAACTCGGAGTATTTCAACCGCGGCGGCTCCTTGACGCACACCGACCCGGCCGGCACGCGCGACGCAGAGATACCGGACACGAGCCGCGTCTACTTCATCGCCTCGGCGCCTCATATCGTCGGACCCTTCCCGCCGGCACCGAATCCCGACGCCTCTTTTCTCGGGCGAGCTCCGATGAACCCGCTGAGATACGACGCGGTCATCAGAGCACTCTTCCATGCCCTGACGCGCTGGGTGGTGGAGGACCTGCCACCACCGCCGAGCGCCTATCCGCGTTTTTCGGACGGAACGCTGGCGCCGCCCGAACGTTCGGGATGGCCGAGCGTGCCCGGCTTCGACATACCAAGAGAGCCCCTCACGCCCCACCGGCTCGATTTCGGTCCTCGCTGGCGTGAGGGCATCGTGTCGTTCGAGCCTCCACGCGTGCTCGAGCCCTTCGTCGTGCGAGTGCCCGCGGTGGACGACGCCGGGAACGACCGTGCCGGCATACGCCTCCCCGAGGTGGCCGTCCCCCTCGGCACGATGACCGGTTGGAACTACCGGGATCCCAAAATCGGCGCGCCCGATCGACTCTCGAGCGAGATCGGCTCCTACATCGCGCTGCCGCGGACACGCGACGAGAGGCTCAACACCTCCGATTCGCGTCCGAGCCTCGAGGAGCTCTATCCGAGCCGCGACGATTTTCTGGGCAAGATCACGCGCGCGGCGCTCGAGCTCGTTCAGGCGCGCTACCTCCTGGCGTCCGATCTACCCGAGCTCGTTCACCGGGCTGCCGAGCACTACGACTGGGCTACGGCTTCTCCTCGTTAGGGATTCACCTTCGCCTGGCTGGCATAGCTCGATTTCAGTGTCTCGTGCACGCGCTCGAGGAGACGCTTGGTCGCGTGGATGCCTTCGGCCTCGGACAGCCGATCCCCCTCGTACTCGATACCGACGTAGCCGCGATAGCCAGCGTCGAGGACGATGCGCATCAAGCGCTCGAAATCGAATCGCGTATGATTTCCCGCTTCGTCGAAATCGTACGCTTTGGCGCTCACCGCCTTGGCCCAGGGCATGAGCTCTCGCACGCCGCGATAATTGTCGTACTGCTCCTCTTCGGAGACGCGAAAATTCCCGAAATCGGGAAGCGTGCCCACGCGCGGGTGATCCACGAGCCCCATGACGCCGGCGAGCCATGCGCCGTTACTGGACAGGCCGCCGTGGTTCTCGACGATCACGTTCACATCCTGGTCCGCTCCATACTCGACGAGCCGGCGGAGCCCGTCCGCCGCGAGCTTCATCTGCTCGTCGTAGCTGCCCGCGCTTCTCGCGTTCACCCGGATGGAGTGGCACCCGAGAAACTTGGCGGCACCGACCCATTTGTGGTGGTTCTCCACCGTGCGCGAGCGCGCCTGGGCGTCGGGATCGCCGAGGTCTCCCTCGGCGTCGCACATGATGAGCAAGCTCTCGACGCCCTCACCAGAAGCTCGCCGTCGAAGCTCAGCCAGATAAGTCTCATCCCGCGCCCGGTCGAAGAAGAAAGTATTGACGTACTCGATCGCGGCGATTCCGTAATCGCGCCGCGCGATCACGGGGAAATCCAGAGGATCCAGAGGGCCGCGCAGTACCGATCGCGAGTCGGTGGCAAGAGCCTGGGCGAAGCCCTGACCCAGGCCGTCCCCGAAAAACGATCGGTGAAGCGACCATTGGGCGAGCGAAATACGGAAGAGGGGCTCGTCGGCAGAAAGAGCACTGGCCGGAAGGAAGAGACCGGCAGCGGCACCGAAGAGCTCGAGAAAATGCCGGCGATCCAGGCGGTCTAGATCTAGATCCACTCGTGTATCTCCAAGAAAAGAGTCACGAGTCTATGATCACTCCCCCGGGTTTCGCGACCCCGTCGTGCCAGATGCTAGAATCGGTACTCGCATGCGGCCACTGTTGTTCCTCTTGGCGGCGGCTTCCTGCCGCGCCTCCCCCGAGCCCATGACACCGTTCGACGACGACGTTACATTCCTGAGAGAGAACGTGGACGTCCTCGTCCTGTCCGATGGCGCGGCCAGAGTCGCGGTGGTTCCGGAGTACCAGGGCCGGGTCATGACCTCGACCTCCGGCAGCACGAGCTACGGGTGGCTGAACCGCCCGGCGATCGAATTCGGCGAGAGACAACCGCACATCAACGTCTTCGGCGGCGAAGATCGTTTCTGGCTCGGACCCGAAGGTGGGCAGTTTTCGATTTTCTTCGAAGAAGGTGCCTCCTTCGACCTCGAGCACTGGCAGACCCCGCAGCCGATTGACTGGGGTGCCTGGGAGCTCGCCGAGAGCGACCCCTCACGAGCGAGATTTCGCAAAGCCATCTCTCTGGTCAATTACTCGGGAACCACGTTCTCGCTCGACGCCGAGCGCACGATCCGGGTACTTGCTCGAGACGAGCTCGAGCTCGACGTTCCTTCGGACGTGAGCGTCGTCGCCTTCGAATCGGAGAACACCATCACCAACTCCGGCAACGAGGCATGGGCAAAGGAGACCGGTCTTGTCTCGATCTGGATCCTCGGCATGTTCAAACCCTCGCCCACCACTACGGTCGCCATTCCTTTCGTCAGCGGACCCGAGGACGAGCTCGGTCCCATCGTCAACGACGCTTATTTCGGGAAAGTGCCCGAGGGGCGGCTTCGCATCGGCGAGGGCGTGCTCTACTTCCGCGGCGACGGCGAATATCGGAGCAAGATCGGGATCTCACGCCGACGCGCGCGCCCCTGGATAGGAAGCTACGACTCGAGCGGAGGTGTCCTGACGCTCGTGAACTACACGTTGCCCGACAACGCAGTCGATTAC
>DASPGQ010000260.1 GCA_035620555.1 Vicinamibacteria bacterium | reverse complement strand
CGGCCGAGCTTCGTGTCGGTCGCGCGGTATACCTCGCCCATGCCTCCCTTGCCCAACTCGGAGGTGATGGTGTAGTGGGCGAGGGTCTTGCCGATCATGAGCGAACGGGTCGAAGCCTACTCTATCAGGAGAGATAGGGAGAATCATCGGTCTCGTCATCGACCTTTCCTCCCGTCGCGCCGCGAGCCGAATCCGTGTCGAACCGGCCGCAGCGTCCGCTCGAAAGCCTTTGACAGCCTCGCGCGGGTGCAGTGTCGCAAATGGTTTCCAAGAACATCTTGACGTGCTTCTTCGATTGTCCTTGCGCGGCGAAATTGGCGTACAGCTTCACGACCGACTCGGCGGCAATTACGTGGGGAGAAACATGATGGTTCTAGCGGATTTGAGGATTCTCGTAAAGTGGTGAGCCGCGAAGGAATCGAACCTTCAACCTACGGATTAAGAGTCCGTTGCTCTGCCAATTGAGCTAGCGGCCCACTCGGCGCTCGGATTTCGGCTGGTACGCCTGAGAGGATTCGAACCTCTGACCTTCTGCTCCGGAGGCAGACGCTCTATCCATCTGAGCTACAGGCGCATGCCCGATCCGGGGAAACGCCATTCTCCGGAATTCAGAAGGATAGCCGAGCGAGCGCCGGCTCGCAAGTCCTCATGAGTGAACCTTCTCGAGCTCGGGCGCCGGGGCCTCCGCGGCGGAAGCAGTGGGCTCGCGCTCATCACCGTCCAGGCTCTTCTGCACCATGCCGTCGAAGAGCCAGGTCGCGGCGTCTTCGAGGACGTCTTGTGCGAGGGCGTACCCAAGCCGGTCCGTGTTCTTGCTCACGCCGCGGAATCGCTCTTCGATGCGAAGGCGCGAGCCCTGGCAGAAGTGCTCGACGAGGGCCAGCACTTCCTTCCGGTTGCGGCCCTGGGCGATGAGCGACTCGGCTCTCGTCGCCGAGGCCGCCTGGGCGAAGAGCTCGGTGCCGATGTCCACGAATCGGGCGAGGAGCAACTGCTCGCGCTCGAGCTTGGGGCCGTGCTTCACCATGGCGTGAAAGATCGCCCGCGCGAGCTTCTTCGATGTCCGCTGGACGTAGCCCACGTGCGTCTGGAGCTCGGGGACGAGACCCTTCACACGTGAGAAGGACGGCATCCACTGCTTGGGATACCACACGGCATAAAACGCCACCGCCTTCGCCGCCGCACGAAGGCGCCGCGAAAGAGGAAGCTTTGGATTCATGACCTCTCCGGCGACGCGAAGATGCGGGTCCATCGCCTCTCGCGCGATGAAAAGATGCATGATCTCGGTCGAGCCCTCGAAGATGCGATTGATGCGGGCGTCCCGGAGCGCTCGCTCGACGATGAACGGGGTCTCTCCCCGGGCTTTCAGCGACTGCGCGGTTTCGTAGCCGCGTCCGCCGAGAATCTGCATGGTCTCATCGGCCATGGTCCAGGCTTCCTCGGTGCAGAACAGCTTCGCCATGGCTGCCTCGAGACGGATGTCCGTCTTCTTGCGGTCGACGAGCGCCGAGGTCAGGTAGGTCACCGACTCCATGGCGAACAAGGTCGATGCGATGCGGGCGATCTTGTTTGCAATGGCGGCGTGCTTTCCGATGGGAACGCCCCACTGCTCGCGCTCTCGTGCCCAGCGCGTGGCCATCTTGAGCGCGCGCTTGCCGAGCCCGACGCAGTTCGCCGGAAGAGTGACGCGTCCGGTGTTCAGGGTGGTGAGCGCCACCCGAAGGCCCTTGCCCTCCGCGGCGATGATGTTCTCTCGCGGAACCTTGACGTTCGTGAACCGGATCCTCGCGTTGTAGAGCGCTCTCAGTCCCATGAATCGGCAGCGCTGAACGACTTCGACACCGGGGGAATCGGCCTCGACGACGAATGCCGTGATCTGCTCCCGCTCGCGGCCGTTCACGACCTTCGACGGGGTCTTGGCCATCACCACGAGAAGCCCCGCCAGAGTACCGTTGGTGCACCAGAGCTTCTCGCCGTTGAGGATGAAGTGCTTTCCGTCCTCGGTCGGCACCGCGTGGGTCTCCATCCGCGCGGGATCGGATCCGACGCCCCGCTCGGTGAGCGCGAATGCCGAGATCTCCCCCGAGGCGACTCTTGGGAGGAACCGGCGTTTCTGTTCTTCGTTTCCGAAGAGCAGGAGCGGCTGCGGCACGCCAATCGACTGATGAGCGGACAGGAGCGCCGAAAGATTGCCGCAATAGCTTCCCAGAAGAACCGCGGCGCGCGTATAGACCTGCTGGCTCAGACCGAGTCCTCCGAACGTCTCGGGAATCTTGATACCGAAAGCTCCCATCGCGGCGAGCCCCTCGATGACATCTTTTGGGATCTCTCCCTCGAGGTCGATCTGGTCCGGGTCGGTGCGCTCGCGCAGGAAGTCCTCGAGCTTCGCGAGGAAGGCCCGGCCTTTCTCGTCGCGGTCCTGGGGAAGCTCGGGGTAGGGGTGAACGAGCTCGAAGGGAAGCTCGCCCATGAAAAGGGCGCCGGCAAATGTCGGATACTCCCAGTAGCTTTCCCGAGACGACTCGGTGAGCTCGAAGGCGGCCCGCTTGGCCGCGGACATGCCGGATGTATCGAGGACGGGCTCGTCACTCATGGCTCTTTCTCCTTCGATCGGTTCTTCGCGTGCTGTGCCAGCATTTCCACCACTTGGGTGCCGGCCACGCGCAAATCGATCGCCTTTTCGTCGAAGACCCATTGCAGCATCACGCCGTCGATGACGGCTTGAACGAGAGAAGCGGTCGCGTCAATCGGAAGCGGGCGAAACTCTCCGCTGGCCATGCCCTCTTCTAATATGTGGGAGAGGTAGCGACGGGAGGGCTCGTAGACTTCGGCATTGAAGTGGTTGTGATCTTCGGTGCTCCCGCGTCGGCCCCAGAGATCCACGAGCGCCACATAGTTATCGCGGTTGGCTTCCATGAACTCGAAATTGGCCTCGATGTAGGCTGTCAGCTTGTCGAGCGCGTTCTCGCACTCGCCGACCCGCTGCTTGATGTACTCGGCGGGCTTGC
>DASPGQ010000259.1 GCA_035620555.1 Vicinamibacteria bacterium | reverse complement strand
CTCACGTTCGTCGCCGATTGCCCCGATCATGGGGTGCAATCACCCACTTTCGCTTTCGTGGAGCCCGAAGTACGGCCTCTGGCCGTGGCACGTTGTTTGCTCAAACGTGAGGTGGAGGATCGCGATGCGTACCAAGACTGTGGCATGGAGACGCAAAGTAGAGCGGGAGCTCGAACGGGTCAATCGGGAGATAGAAGCTCTCAAGAAGGAGCCTCGCGCTCAGGAGCTCGAGAGCTCCGGGGACAACACGCCGCTATCCGACGAGATCGATGCGATCCTGGTCACCGAGGAAAACGAGATGAGGACCGACCGCCTCGGGAAGCTCCTGGACCGCGCTGCGGCGCTCGCCGAGGCTTTCCATCGGATCGACGACGGCACGTACGGGCTCTGCGTCGCCTGCGGCAATCGGCTCTCGTCGAAAAGACTCGCGGCCGTACCCGAAGCGCTACGCTGCACGGATTGCCAGGAGGAGATCGAGAAGGCCTCGCCTCACGAGCTCCACGCTCATGAGTGGAAATGGGCCGAGGAGGCGGACCGGGAGCTCCGCAAGAGCGAGAACGCGGATCGAGTCGTGTCGGAAGTCGTGTCGGCGAGCGGGAGAGCTATCGGCGTCTGAATGGGAGTCGCGCTCATGCCGGCGCGGCGATGAGCACCGAGCAATCCGCGTGGCGAGCGACTCGTCGAGCGACCGTCCCTCGCCAAGGTTTCGGCAGGCGGGACTGGACTCCTCGGGCGCCCAGCACGATCAGGTCGGCCTCGAAGGTCCTCGCTTCGTCGAGGATCTCTGCGGTCGCCATCCCGCGCCGAAGCGCTTTCTTGGCCGTCAGGCCGCGAGCGTACAGGATCTCGGTCGAACGCGCGAGCGCGCGATCCGCACGCTCCCGCAAGGCCGGAGGATCGGAGACCGGCGGGTCCCCCGTGAGATTCGGATCCAGGTCCCAGGTCAGCGGAGGAGCCTCGATGACGTGCAAAACCTCGATGACGGCTTCTGATGCTCGCGTCTTCGCGGCGAAACTTACGACCGCCTCGAAGCTGGCGTCCGAGCCGTCCACCGCGAGGAGCGCTCGGAAGCGTCCGTCCGTTCGAGGCGCGGCGGCTCGCACGAGGAGAACGTCCCGCGGTCCGAGGGAGGTCACCTTCTCGGAGACCGAGCCCACGAGAAAGTCCTGACTTCGTGCCTGGCCGACGGCGCCCAGGGCAACGAGGTCCACGTCATGATCATCCGCCGCCTTCAAGAGCTCCGTCGCCACGTCACCCTCCAGGCGAAGCGGCTCGGCAGCTATGCCCAGCCGCCGGACACGAGCCGCCGTTTGCTCGAGAAAGTCGTCGACTCTCTCGAAGATGTCGCGCTCCGTCTCCGCCCAGCCGGGCATCCAGCGTAGTGGAGCGATCGCGTGGGCGACGAGAACGCGATCCCGGGCCGATAGCGGCAAACACCAGGTCAGCGCCGACAAGAGGGCCTCGTACAGGAGGTCTCGATCGAGACAGACCAGGACTTTCACGCCAACCCCGTTCCCGGACGCAAGTCGTCGCAGAACCAGGGGGCGGAGAGGGCGGCCGATTCCGGGGCGAATCCCCGGGCACATAGGACGCTGCACGGCGCATGGCGCACCACCCTCTGCGTGATCGTTCCGAGCAGCAACCCACGCAGTTTCGATTGCCCACGGGAGCCGACCACGATCAGATCGGCCCGCCCGGTACGCGCCACGTCGAGGATCTGCGTGGCGGGAGAGCCGTGGCGCCATTCGCATTCGGCATCGAGTCCCCGTCGACGGAGCAGCTCCAGCGCTCGGGACAATACGTCGCGGGCGTGGCCGGCGAGCGATGCGGAGAAGGGACCCTCCATGGACCCGACCTCCCACAGTCCCGGCAGCGCATCGATGACGTGAATGAGACGGATCTCGGCCTGCGGCGCCCGGAGCTTCTCGACGAACGAACCGATGCCCGCTTCGCTTCCCGCCGATCCGTCGACGGCGACGAGCGCATGAAACGAACGCTCCGTCTTGTCCTCGTCGTCACGCGCCCGGACGACGAGAACGTCGGTGTCGGCGAGGGAGACGACTTTTTCCGAGACGGATCCAAGGAGGAAATCCGGGCGCTCCCCCCGAGCGCCCATAACGATCAGGTCCACTTCGTGCTCTTCGGCAACCCGGACGATGCTGTGAGCCGGCTCTCCTCTGGCAGTGACCTTCTTGATGCCGAGGGGCAGGTGAGAAAGACTGTCGGCGACCCGCGAGAACAAAGCGTCGGTATCCCGGAGTGGCTTCGCGTCCCGTGAGGCCAGGAAAAGCGGGGCTTGGCCCGACACGTGAAGCACGAGAAGCTCGTCCCGTTTTCCCGTGGCGATCGACCAGTCGAAAGCGGCAAGAACCGAGTCGAGGACGGGATCTTCATCGACGCAAAGGAGGACTCGCACCGCTTGCTGAAGAATACTCCAGCGGAGGCGCCCCCGCGAGCGTCATTAGGTGTGCTCAGTGCCGTGGCGGGACCCGCATTCGATCGACCGCCCCGGCTCAGGCGAAGTCGAACGCCCCGCTCGCGCAGGGTGGATTGAGCTCTTCATCACCCTGCCCGTGGGAAACTCTCGAGTGCCTGGGATCCCGCGCGGCCGCGTTGTGTCACAATCGAGTATGGGCAAGAAGGGCCGGCTGATCGTTGCCGTGACTTTTGCCGTTCCCCTCGCGTACTTCGCTTGGGAGTGGTATCTGTCACCGCAGGCTCGGGTAACGCGAACCTTGAAGGCCGCGGCCGCGGCCGCGGAAGAAACCGACCTGGACACCTTCCTCTCTTTCGTGTCCTCGAGCTATTCGGATTTCGTGCACCCGGACCGGGAAACGCTCGAGGACCGGGTGCGCTCGAGCTTCGATGAAGTCGACCGCTTCAACGTCACCCTCAGCAACATCAAAGTCCAGCACTCCGAGGAGGAGGCTACGGCCGAGCTCGACGTCGTGATCGTTGCCGTCCGGGGCGAAGAACGCTACGTCGTACTGGGAAGCCCATTCGATCCGGAGCGCCTCGCAGCGCGACTGGTCAAAGAGGACGGATGGAAGATCGCCGGCGTGGAGAGACCAGAAGCGTCCGCCCTCGACCCCGAGCGGTGAGAGCACCCATCCACGCGCACCACACAACATTTCGACAGCTTTTCCACAGCAGGGCGCGGGAGT
>DASPGQ010000258.1 GCA_035620555.1 Vicinamibacteria bacterium | reverse complement strand
GAAGCAGGTAGAAGAACTGAAAGACGAGGCCGATGCCGTCTCGTCGCAGCAGCGTCCGCTCCCGGTCGGACAACTCTCGAACCGGGCGGCCAAGCAGCGAGACCTCGCCCGAGCTCGGAACGTCGATCGCCGCCGCCAGGTGGAGTAGCGTGGATTTGCCACTGCCGCTCCGTCCGGTGATGGCGAGCTTCCGGCCGCTCCGGATCTCGAAGGAAACGTCGTCCAAAACCTTCAGAACGTCACCATTAGGTTGCGTGAACTGCTTGGAAACGTTCTTGAACGAAACGACGGGCGTCCCCGGAGCCACTGTTCCAACCTCCGCGCCAACCTGCAAGCGACGCCGCTATTCTTTCACTTCCCCGGGCGGCTCGAAACGGCTCTCTGGAAGAGGTCGACCGCATAGAGAACGGAGCCCAGGGAGAGCAGAAAGATCTGCGAGAGGCGGGCGGAGTCACCGGGACCCCAGAGAACGGGCAACAACAGCACACCGAGACCCACCACGAGGAAGGCGCGTCCCCGGGCCCGCCGGCGTACGGCCACCACCAGGTGGTACAGGATCGCGAGAGCCGAGAAGGCCGCGAGAAACCCGCCCGACGTCGAGCCGCGGCCCCCGCCCAGGGTGGCGACCGGAGCCATCATGGCGGAGAAAATGGGTGGAGGCACGAGAAAGGCCACTCGAGGCCAGGGCGCGAAGAGCTTCGTCACCGACCTCACGAAGGGCAGCACTACGAGAAACACGATGAACGCATTGGCGAAAGCCGAGTAACGGTGCGGTCGAAAACCCTCTAGTTGGACGAGCACGGCCGCGAGTCCGACGGCGAGCCCGATTCCCGCAAAGAAGCTGGCGCGGCGGACGAAGGACCTGGGCCAGCCGGTTCGGACGAGCGCGAGGACGAAGACGAGCGCGGCGAGGACGACAAAAAGAGCCGCGGTGATCAGGAGGCGCCCTCTCCCCTCCCCACCAACGAGAGCTTCCAGAAGGTCAGTCGAACCGACCACGAGAAAAACCAGCAAGATGGGCCATCTCTGGCTCGGCACGATTCCCGGCGCCGGCAGCAACGTCGGAGTTTGGATGGCCAAATGCTTCGCCTGAAGAAGCAAGTAGCGCACGAAGAACACCGCGGATCCCAGGACCAGGAAAGCCCACAAATCGGGGACGTACCCGAGATAGGCGAGGACACAAAGGGAAACCGAGACGAGGAGCTGCCCGCGGATCTCCCGCCGCATGCACTGGCCGGGTTCGTTCCCGGCTCGGGGAAGGTAATAGTGGAGCGCTCGGCTGCCGCCGCGAATGACGAGCGCCGCCCCCCCGAGCGAACAAGCGAGCCACAGGAACAGCCCTCCCGAGCCCGCGCCAGCGAGCTGGGAAGCCCAGGCCACGACGGCCACTCCGAGCGACCAGGCCATGGGGCGGAGAGGCACGTCGGATGCGGGAGCAGAAAAGAACCCGACGACGACTAGGGTGAAGATGACGCGCCTCGGCTCCACGAGCGCACCCTGAAACGCATAGACGAGAAGCGAGCCGGCAACCAGAAGGACGAAGAGAAAGACTCGATTCAGGAGGCCGTTGCCGTTTCTCTCGGGACACCGTTTCGTGCGGCAACGATCTCCGCCATCACCGAAAGGGCGATCTCCTCTGGGGTCCGCGACCCGATTTCGAGCCCGATGGGAGCGTGGAGCCTCGAGAGCTCCGACTCGGTGACGCCTCGCTGCAACAGGCGGGCGCGCCGCTTCTCGTTCGTTTTCCGACTCCCGAGCGCGCCGACGTAGAAGGCGGGACTCTTGAGGGCGACGCCGAGAGCCGGATCGTCGAGCTTGGGGTCGTGTGTGAGCGTCACGACCGCGGTGGATTGTGTCACCCCGATCTCGACGAGGGCGTCGTCCGGCCACTCCGTCAAGAGCTCCTTGGCATGGGAGAATCGTTCCTCGTTACCGAAGACTCCTCGGGGATCGATGACGATCGTTCGGTATCCGAGCGTGTTTGCTAGCGAACAGAGCGCGCGGGCGATGTGGACTCCGCCAACCATGACCAGCACCGGAGGCGGGGCCTCGACGTCGTGAAAGACTCGAGTGCCGTCCGAAAGAGTCAACTCCCTCTCGAACTCCCCTCGGGTGACGAACGCCTCGCGCATCGCGTCGTACAAAGCCTCGTCGAGCTCCTCGACGAATATCTCCAGAGTGCCGCCACAAGAGAGCCCGACTTCCCAGGCCGTCTCGTCGGCGACGCCGAACTTTAGAAGCTTGGACTCTCCGGTCTCGAGAACCTCGCTCGCTTCCTCGACGACCGCAGACTCCACGCGACCTCCGCTGACGGAGCCAGCGATGCGCCCGTCTCCGGACACCGCCATCTTGGCGCCCGGTCCCCGGGGCCCCGAGCCCCAGGTGCGAACGACCGTGGCGAGAGCGACCGGCTGACCTTCTTCCCGCCAACGGCTGACGTCGGCCATGACGTCACGGATGCTCATGTCACTCGTCGAACGCTCCCAGAACGCGCCGTTCCACGTCGGTACGGCGCTCTTCTCGCGAGCCGCTCCAGGTGTCTCGCGAGCGCTTCAAGACTACCCAAATTGTGCACGGGAAGAAAGTCATCCACGTGTGGCAGCGCCGCCCTCATGCCTCGGGTCAAAGGCTCGTACTCGGGTGAGCCCAGAAGAGGGTTGAGCCAGACCAGCCGATAGGCGCTTCGGTGGAGCCGGGCCATCTCGAGAGAAAGCAGCTCCGCGTCCCCCCGATCCCAGCCGTCGCTTATGAGGAGCACGATGGCGCCGCCGCCCAAAACGCGCCGGGCCCAATCGAAGTTGAACGCCTTCAAGCACTCCCCGATACGGGTGCCGCCCGCCCAGTCCGTGACCGCACTCGAAACGCCGGCAAGGGCCCGTTCCACATCGCGATCCTTGAGATGACGGCTCAGCCGGGTGAGCCGGGTGCCGAAAGCGAACGTCTCCACCCGCTGGGAGAGGCCCTGCGTCAGCGAATAGACGAAGTGAAGCAGCAGTCGAGTGTAGCGCTCCATCGAGCCGCTCACGTCGGCGATGACCACGAGAGGGCGCGGCTTTGTTCGGAGCTCGCGCCTCGCGAGCCCGAATATCTCGCCGCCGTGCCGGAGGCTGCGGCGAAGCGTGCGCCGCAAGTCGAGGTGCCGCCGCCCCCCGGCCCGGTAGCGCCGGCTGGTGCGCTCTTCCAGCCTCCAGATCATTTCAGAAATCAGGCGCCGAACCTCCATCATTTCCTCTTCCGTGAGATCGGAAAAGTCGCGCGACTGCAGCGCCTCGAGGGCGCTATAAGTCCTCGTGACCTCGATCACGGGTCGCTCCTCCGCGTCACCCGGAAGCGGCTCGCCCGAGGGGCGGCGTCCTTCGGACGGGAGGGCGACGAGCGGTCGGGGCCTCGCCCGCCGGATGCGTCGTCCGCCGAGCTCGATGCGCTTCCACTCCCCGAGAGGCTTCTGCCAGAACATCTCGAAGGCTTGGTCGAAGAGAGGAATGTCCTCGCGATCGTGCACCAGCAGCGAGCGTACCGCGTGATAGAAGTCGGAGCGAACGCCGATGCGAACGTGGGCGAGAGCTTCGGCCAAATCGATCATCCGACCGGGGTTCACGTCCAGACCGAGCCCGCGCAGGACGCGCCCGAAAAGGACGAGGTTCCGGAGCAAATGGTGCTCCGCCATCTCGGCTATCCGGTCGCTTTCACGCGCTCGAGGAGAGCGCGTGAGCCATCCCCTCTCAGCTTGTCGACGTCGTCGCGGTACTTGAGAAGCGCGCCGAGCGTCTCCTCGACGACCGTCTCGTCGAGTGCCTCCTTGTCGAGCGCCACGAGCGCGCTCGTCCAGTCGAGAGTCTCGGCGACGCCCGGAACTTTGTACAGGTCGAGCTGCCGCAGCTCTTGCACGAACCGCGTCACCTGGCTGGCGAGCTTCTCCGAAGCTTGGGGAAGCTTGGTGCGGACGATCTCGAGCTCCTTCTGAAAGGTCGGGTAGTCGATCCAGAAATACAGACATCGCCTCTTGAGGGCGTCGTGAACTTCTCGGGTACGGTTCGACGTCAGAACGACGACGGGCCTTTCCCTGGCACGGATGGTTCCTATCTCGGGGATGGTAACCTGGAAGTCGGAGAGCATCTCCAGAAGAAACGCCTCGAACTCCTCGTCACTTCGATCGATTTCGTCGATCAGCAGCACGCGACGCTTCTTCACTTTGGGATCGATTGCCTGCAGGAGGGGCCGTTCGAGAAGGAACTCCGGTCCGAAGAGCTCCTTCTCCTCGAGCTTTTCCCCGCGACTCTCGGCGAGGCGGATGTGCATCATCTGTCTGGTGTAGTTCCACTCGTAGACCGCCTGATTCACGTCGAGCCCCTCGTAGCACTGGAGCCGAATGAGGCTCAGACCGAGAAGCTCGGCCAGGACTTTGGCGATCTCCGTCTTGCCGACGCCGGCCTCGCCCTCGAGAAAGAGAGGGCGCTCGAGCTTCAGAGCAAGGTAGATGGCCGTCGCCAGCCCGCGATCGGCGATGTAGAGCTTGTCGCGAAGACGAGCGGACAGCTCTTCGATGGAGGAAACCAACGCTACTTCGATTTCTTGGCCCGCTTCACTGCTTCCGCCAGAGCTCGTCGCGTCAGCACCTCGGCCAGATGGGTTCGATATTCGCCGGACGCGTAGAGATCTCCCAGGGGGAGCTCGATGGACTCCGCAACCCGGGCGGAAGCCAACTCAATCACCTTGGCGACGGGTTTCTGCCCCTCGAGCTCCTCGGCGACGCCTCGGACGAGCACGGGTTTCTCCGTCACGCCTCCCACCGCCAGACGCACCCGACTCACGGCACCGCTTTTGAGCGTAACGACGGCGCACACACCCACGACCGCGTAACTCGAGGCGGGATGCCGGTGCTTGAAGTAGGCTCCGCCCTGGCCCGCGCCCATCGTGGGGACGCTTACCTCGGTGAGGATCTCGTTTGCCTTGAGCGCGGTCGTGAACAGATCGACGAAGAACTTCTCCGCCGGAATCCGGCGCTTCCCTTTCGCTCCCTCGGCGCCGATCTCCGCCTCGAGCGCCAGGATCACCGTCGGATAGTCCGCTGCCGGGTCGGCGTGGGCCAGGCTGCCGCCGATCGTGCCGCGGTTTCTGACCTGGAGATCTCCGATCATCGACGCCGCCTCGGCGAGAACCGGGCAGGCTCGGCGAATATCATCGGACCCGGCAATCTCGGCGTGGGTGGTGAGAGCCCCAATCTTGATGGCCTTCTTCCCGACTCGGATGTCGGACAACCCCTTCAGCCGGCCGATGTCGATGACCGCCGCCGGGGAGCTGACCCGGAGCTTCATCGCCGGCAGAAGACTGTGGCCGCCCGCGAGAAGCTTCGCGTCTTTGGTCTTCCGGAGAAGCTGCAGCGCCTCTTTCAACCTCTTGGGACGATAGTACTCGAAACTGGCTGGATACATTTCTCTATTCTCCCGAACTCCTCACCGGCTACCTCCGCATCGCTTTCCAGATCTTCTCCGGCGTCAATGGGATATCGATGTGACGGACGTTCTTTCCATCGAGCGCGTCCAACACGGCGTTGGCCACCGTGACCGTTGCCGCGATGGTCCCCATCTCTCCCGCTCCCTTGACTCCTAGCGGATTGTGCGGCGAGGGCGTCTCGATTCGGTCGATCTCGAACTTGGGGAACGACTCGGCCCGCGGCATGGCATACTCCATGAGCGAGCCGGTCAGAAGCTGACCGTCCTCCCCGTAGACGCCCTGCTCCCAGAGAGCCTGACCGATTCCCTGCACGATCCCGCCCGCGATCTGACCTTCCACGATCGTCGGGTTGATGACGTGCCCCACGTCATCGATGGCGACATACCGCTGAATCGCGACCTCTCCGGTGTCGGGGTCGACCTCGACTTGCGCGATGTGCACGCTCGCCGGAAAGGTGAAGTTCGCTGGATCGTAGAAGCTCGTCTCGTCGAGGCCCGGCTCGAGGCCCGCGGGGAGATTGTGCGCGGTGTAGGCCGCGAAGGCCAGCTCGGCGAACGGCTTTGCTTTGTCGGGCGAGCCCTTCACGTAGACCTTGCCTTCCGCCTGGTCGTAGACCATGTCGTCTTCGGCCGCCTCGAGCTGGTGAGCCGCTATCTTGATGAGCTTTTGCCGTATCTTTTGGGAGCTCTTCACCAGGGCGCTGCCACCGACGGCGGCACTGCGGCTTCCGTAGGTGCCCATGCCGAATGGAATGCGTCCGGTGTCACCGTGGACGACCTCGATGTCCTCCATGGCCACCCCGAGCTCGTCGGCAACGACTTGAGCGAACGTCGTCTCGTGTCCCTGACCGTGAGCGTGCGATCCCGTCAAGACCGTCACCTTGCCGGTTGGATGAACGCGGACCACACCGCTTTCCCAGAGTCCCACCGCGGCGCCGAGCGACCCGGCCACGGCCGAGGGTGCCGGACCGCTCGCCTCGATGCACCCCGAGACCCCGACTCCAACGAGCCGGCCCTTCTTTCGTGCCTCGCCCTGCTCTTTGCGCATCTTCTGGTAACCGGACAGCTCGGCAGCCTTGTCGAAAAGGGCCGGGTAGTTCCCACTGTCATAGACCATGGCCACGGGCGTCTGATATGGGAATTCGTCCTTGCCGATCAGATTCTTCTTTCGGATCTCGATCGGATCCAGCCCCAGCTCGCGGGCTGCCAGGTCGACGAGCCGCTCGAGCATGTAGGAGGCTTCGGGACGACCCGCCCCGCGGTAGGCATCGACGGGCACGGTGTGGGTCATCGTTCCGATAATCTCGCCGTAGACCCCCTTCATTTTATATAGGCCCGCGAACAGGGTCGCGTAGAGCGCCGTCGGAATGAGGGGACCGAACGTCGAGACATAGGCTCCCAGGGCGGCCCAGGTCCTCACGTGCAGGCCGGTAAACGTTCCGTCGCTCTTCATCGCCAGCTTGGCCACCGTCACGTGGTCGCGGCCCTGCGAGTCCGAGACCGAAGACTCGGAGCGAGTCGCGACCCACTTCGCCGGCCGGTCGAGCACGCGCGCCACGAAGGGCGTGATGACCTCTTCCGGGTAATGGGGGATCTTGCTTCCGAACCCTCCTCCGACGTCGGGCGAGATCACCCGAAGTCGGTTCTCGGGAATTCCCAGAGTGAAGGCGCTCAAAAGAAGCCGAATGGGTTGGGGGTTCTGACTGGTCGTCCAGACCGTCATCTCCCCGGTGGCGGAATCCCATCGAGCGGCGCAGGCCCGGGGCTCGACCGCATTTGGAATGAGGCGTTGATTGACGAGCTCGAGCTCGACGACCCGGTCGGCTTCGCGAAGGGCCGCCTCCGAGCCTTCCTTGTCCCCCAGGTTCCACCTGAAGCTCACGTTTTCGGGGACATCGTCGTGGACGAGCGGCGCCCCCTCCTCGCTCGCTTTCCTCGGATCGACGACCGCATCGAGGGGCTGGTAGCTCACGTCGATGAGCTCGACCGCGTCCGCCGCCGCGTACGGGCTTTCGGCTGCCACCACGGCAACTCCATCCCCTACGTGACGGACCCGGTCCACGGCGAGCGCGTGATGGGCGGGAACCTTGATGTCCGGCACGTTGAATCCACAGGGCAACGGACCGCACCCTCCATCGACCAGATCCTTCCCGGTGAGCACGCCGACGACGCCGGGAAATTCGGCGGCATTCCTCGTGTCGATCTTCTTGATCTTGGCGTGCCCGTAGGGGCTTCGCTTGATCGCGAGATAGACCATGCGGGGAAAGCTCAAGTTGGCAACGTAAGCGCCCTTACCCTGAATGAAACGCGGATCCTCGACTCTCTTGACTCCCTTGCCGACGTAAGCCATTACGCCGCCCCTTTCTTGGTCTTGCGCGCCTTCTTGACGCTCGCCGCGGCCACGATCGATCGCACGATGTTCTCGTAACCCGTGCAGCGGCAGATGTTCCCCTCGAGACCATGGCGAACGTCCTCTTCGGTCGCCTTCGGGTGTCGCTTCAGTATCTCGGTCGCGGTCATGATCATGCCTGGCGTACAGAAGCCGCACTGGAGTCCGTGATTGTCCCAGAACGCCTGCTGAATCGGGTGGAGCTCGCCGTTTCTGGCGAGCCCCTCGATGGTGGTGAGCTCGCTTCCATCCGCCTGAACGGCAAGCACGGTGCAAGACTTGACGGTGCGACCGTCCATGATGATGGTGCACGAGCCGCACTGGCTCGTGTCGCAGCCGACGTTCGTCCCGGTGAGCGAGAGCACGTCGCGGAGATAGTGAACCAGCAACAACCGCGGCTCCACTTCGTGCTTGGTCTCGCGCCCGTTGACGGTGATGGTTACTGGAATGGTCATGAGGGTCGTCCTCCTGGGCTGAGAAGCGATGGCCTAAGAGCGAAAAACGGGCACGAGGGTACTACAGACGGGAGGCGCAGACAATGGTCACCGAAGCTCGTTCGCGACCGTGGCAAACGCGCGACCGTCAGTCCTTCAAATGAGGCCGCACGTCGATGCCGAGATCTCGCTCCACCTGGGCGCACCAGATTTCGTCGTCTTCCACGGCCCACCAGTCAACCCAGGCTTCGTCGCTCATGTCCGCCCGCCATTGCATGATCGATTCCGCGTCCGGGCCCACCGGATGCCGGAGCCTCCAGCTACCGCTCGAGACGATATCCTTTATCCTCTCGGCGACGACGAAAGGGGACACGGGTTGCTCCAGGGAGGTTTGGAACAACGCCATGATGCGGCGCTCACCAGGATAGGGAGTATGCTTCGGAGAGTCTCGATACTTGCCGAAGATGGGCGTGGCGATGACCCCGGGCTCCACGAGAGCCACGCGGATGTTGAAGGGCTTGACTTCCTGCGCGAGCGCTTCGCTCGCCGCCTCGAGCGCGAACTTCGAGGCCGCGTAGGCGGCCATGGGTGTTCCCGCGAGCCGACCGGCGACCGAGCTCACGTTGACGATGCAGCCTTCTCGATGGCGCGTCATCGCGGGAAGCACCGCCTGAATGCAGCGAAGCGCACCGAAGAAGTTCGTCTCCATGACCTTCTTGAACTCCTCGAGCGGAAGCTCGGCTACCGGTCCCGCACCCGGCACGCCGGCGTTGTTCACGAGCACTTCGATGCTTCCCGCGGAGTCGAGCACCTGCCCGACGGCTTCGGCAACGGACTCGGTGGAGTCGACGTCCATTCGGGAGATCTCGATGGGCAGTGATTCCTTTGCTGCGATATCGCCAAGCTCCGGAGCTCCGTCGGGATTCCACATCGTGGCGTAGACGCGATGGCCGGCTCGGCCGAGGGTCACCGCCGTCGCCAAACCGATGCCGGTGCTCGAGCCGGTGATCAGCACCGTGGACATATCGATGCCTCCCCTGCCGGCTCAACCTTCGAGGAAGGTATCCGGCGATTCTTCCACCGACGACCTCGAGGGGATCAACGAGCGAAGCGCGGGAAAAAGGCACGGGGTGGATTGACAGTACCTTCGATAGCGCTCGCCAAAAACGGGAATAAGCTCGAGTTTCTCCTCGAGCCGCGCATAGCCCCACCAACAGAGAATCCACAAGGGTACCGTCAGAAGATAAGGCACGGACCGAGACAGGCCTCCGACCCCAACGGATAGAATGGCCAGCGCCAGCGCCTGAGGGTGGCGTATGAAGGAGTAGAGACCCGACGTGTCGAGCTCATTGACATAGCTCGAGGGTGCGTGCAACCTCCCCACCCGGGCCGCTCCAGCCAGGAAGAGGACGACCCCCGACACCCCTGCGACCGCTCCCACCAAAGTGAGGAACGGCCAATCGAGGCGTGGGCCGCCCGCGGCCAGCAAGCTCCAGCCGGCTGCGATCGCGGTCATCCCGAAGCCGTTCACCAGCCAACCGACGAGCCAGTGCACGTTTCGTCCCGCTCGGCGAGCACCCGGGCTCAACCATGACGTGAGCGCCAGCAGGCAGAAGCCGGAGAGTGAGACCGCGATTCCCAGAACCGGTGTTTCGGTCGCCGCCGTTCGAATCAGCCAAAGCATTTCCAAGTCTCCCCGTGGCCCGGGGGATTGTATCAGCGGAACGACGAGATCCGCGCCCGCCCGAGGCCTGCGGTGTGAGAATGGCCGTGGAGGCTTCTGGTGGCGCACGCGAAAGTGGTGCAAGGCGTGAAAAACTGCGCTCGGTTATTGTTTTCGCAAACGGTCGATATGGAGAGATTTTGGATTACGGCTTCGCCGCGCTGTGTTACATTGGTAACGTAGGGTATTTGGAGATGAAGCCAGTCCACTTTCTCGCCGGCCTCATCGCCGGGGTCGTTGCCGGTTCGTTGGGCACCCTTTTCCTCACTCCGAGCTCGGGGCGCGACATGCGCGAGTCTCTCACGCGAGAGGCCAAAAGGCTCGCGGTTCGAACGACGGGGCTGCACCCACGGGAATGGAGCGAGATCGCCGCGGAAGAGAGCGGACGAAGCGTCCTCGAGAATCTCGAGCGCATTCGCGCTGCCGGGCTCTAGACTCGGGTCAGCCTCCCCACGCGAGACCCTTCTTCAGCAGGGCAATCTGTCCGGCGTGGTACAGATTGTGTTGCACGATCCCGTGGAGAAGATCGTATACGGAGCCGGGCTGGCCTTTTATGCCCTTTTCCAGATCCAGATCATCGAGCTCGAGGACTCGGCTCAACAGAGCCCGGTGCGACTGGTTCAGCCGGTCCAGCATTTCGAGCCAGGGGAGAGGCTGAGGCCAGTCCTCCTCCGCGGGAAGGTCTCGCGCCTCTCCGCCCAGGCGGCGTGACGCCTCTTCCTGCCAGGCGATCACGTGCATCACCAGCTCGCCGATCGTGTGAACGCCGGGAATGGGACGCCATCCCGCTTTCGTCTCGTCCACGTCGGAAAGCAGCTCCGTCATCGAGGGGCCGTGCCAGGCCTTGCCGCGCAGCGCCCGGTCGAGCTGAACGCCTATCCGCTCCACCTCCCGACTCACGATTCCTCCAGAACGATGCCTTCGATCTCCATCAAGACCCGCTTGATGTCGATGCCACCCGTGTAACCACCGAGCTTGCCACCCGAGGCGACGACACGATGACAGGGAATGACGATGGCGACGGGATTCTTTCCCAGGGCATTACCCACCGCGCGTTGCGACTTCGGCCGTCCGATGCGGCAGGCGACATCCGAATAGCTCTGACAGGTCCCGAATGGGATGTGACTCGCGGCGTTCAGAACGTCTCTCTCGAACTCCGTACCCCAGCGAACGTCGATGGATAGGTCAAAGTGTCGCCGTTTCCCTTCGAAATAGTCGGAGAGCTGCCGCCTCTCGCGGTCGAGTCTCCCCGGTGCCATCTGGGGAAGAAGTCCCCTGCGCTCCAGGTCATCGAGGAGCGTGTCTTCGCTGCTTCGGAAGCTGACGCGACAAACGCCTCGCTCGGTTCTCGCCACGAAAACCGGTCCAAAAGGCGCGTCCATCCAACCGCAGTAGGTCCGCCAAGGCTCGAACGCTTTCATCAGGCTCTCATGGGCGGCGAAGCGGGCCTTTTCGCTCGGGACAGGAAGCTCGGGCATCGTGATCATTTCTTGGTTTCCTCCGATCTCAAT
>DASPGQ010000257.1 GCA_035620555.1 Vicinamibacteria bacterium | reverse complement strand
TCACGAAACGGTGACGCCGTCGGTGTGATCACGCTTTCGGGAGTGAAAGACGTCCCCGAGTCCGAGCGTGACAAGAGAACCGTCAGCGACACCATGGAGCCGCTGAGAGACGAGCACATCATCCGCCCCGACACCTCACTCTTCGAGGTTCTCGGAAGATTTGGGAAAGGAATGCAGCGGTTGCTCGTCATGGAGCGAGGAGAGCTCCAGGGAGTGGTCACGCACAAAGAGCTCTTGCGCCTGATGGAAGTTCACAAAGCGTTGGCAGAATGACCGCCCGCTCGCCATGGAAATCGATTCCACGGCGAAGGGCGATTACTGGCGTGGCCGGTCTTCGGCAGGTCCACCCGTCTTGGAGAGGTTGCGCGCCGTGTTGATCAGCCCGAGGTGCGAAAACGCCTGCGGGAAATTGCCAACGAGCCTCCGCGCGTTCGAATCGTATTCTTCGGAGAGCAGACCGACGTCGTTGCGCACGTCTAGAACCCGTTCGAAGATCTCCCGAGCCTCGTCGTAGCGTCCTTGTAGAGCGAGGTTATCCGCGAGCCAGAAGGTACAGATCAGAAAACCTCCCTCTCCCGGAGGCAAGCCGTCTACCTCCGGGCGGGTGAGATAGCGATCCACGAAGCCATCCCGCAGCAACCGTTGCTGAATGGCTTCTACCGTCCCCTCCATCCGCGGGTCGGTCGGGGGTAGGAACCCAACCAGAGGCGCCATCAGAAGGCTGGCATCCAGATGCTTGGCTCCGTAGTACTGCACGAACGAGTTCATCTCGGGATCGAAACCCTCGCGACACACCTGTTCGTGAATCTCCTCTCGCAGTTGCTTCCATTTGTCCACGGGCCCATCCAGACCGAACTCCTCGACCGCCTTGACCCCTCGGTCCATTGCTACCCACGCCATGATTTTCGAGTGGGTGAAGTGGCGTCGCGGCCCGCGGACCTCCCAAATCCCCTCGTCGGGTTTTCGCCAGTCGGTCTCGAGAAAGCTCATCAGGGCCCGCTGAACCCGCCACCCATCCTCGGAGTGGGGCACGCCGGTGCGGCGGGCGAAGTGCAGGGCATCCATGATCTCGCCGTAAACATCCAGCTGGTGCTGCTTATAGGCGGCGTTGCCGATGCGAACGGGAGAGGACTGTTCGTAGCCAGGCAGCCAATCCAGTTCGAGCTCGACCAGACGGCGTTCGCCAGCTAGACCGTACATGATGTTCATTTCCGCCGGGCTGCCGGCGACGGCGTGGATCAGCCATTCTCGCCATTCGTGGGCTTCTTCGGTGTACCCGCCCACCATCAACGCATACAATGTGAGAGTCGCGTCCCGCACCCAGCAGTAGCGGTAATCCCAGTTCCGTTCACCACCGAGTTGCTCCGGGAGGGAAGTCGTCGGAGCGGCAACCAGCCCCCCGGTTGGTGCGTAAGTCAGCGCCTTGAGAGTGATCAGCGACCGAACGACGGCATCCCTCCAGCCGCCGCGGTACGTGCAGCGACCCGACCATTCTCGCCACCATGATTCCGTTTCCCGGAGGCTCTCTTCGGGATCCTTCTCGGGCGGCTCTGACTGCCGGGTCCTACACCAGGTCAGATCGAACGAGACTCGCTGTCCCGCCGAAACCATGAAGTCGGCGACCGTATGAAAGTCCTCTCCGCGAAGCTCGACGTCCGTGCGGCAATAGAGAGTGTCCGGCCCGGCGACGGCACGAATACCGTGGTCGATCTGCCGCAGCCATGGCACGATCGATCCGTAGCCGAAACGGATGACGAGATCCATCTGCATCGGCACCTGACCACGTTTGCCTTCAACGATTCGGACCAGATCGGGAGTGCTCGTCCGAATAGGCATGAAGTCGATCAGCTTGACCGAACCGTCCTCGGTTTCGAAATCCGTCTCGAGGACCAGCGTGTCATCACGGTATCGGCGTCGGGTGTTCCTCACGTCCCCGGCGGGAGCGAGCCGCCACCGGCCATTCTCGGGCGTGCCCAGCAGAGCGGCGAAGCAAGCGTCCGAATCGAAACGGGGAAAGCACAACCAGTCGACGGACCCGTCTTTCCCGACGAGAGCGGCGGTCTGACAGTCGCCGATCAGGGCATAGTCTTGGATGGCTGACGGCATCGAGCTCAGTTCTGGGTGCTGGGCTGTCGCGCCTCGGGGCCGTAACGAACCTCCAAGTGGTTATGGACCTCCGCTGCTCCTCCTTCGAACGCATTCTCCTCGGCGCTTTTCCACTCCATCCAGGTGTCCACACGTCCGGAGAGCGTCGCGGTTCCGTCCTCTACTTCGACCCGCACGTCATCGGCGGCGACGAAAGGCGACCACGCCAACTCCTGTCGGATGTCCCTTGCAATCGCCCAATCCGATTTTCCGTCGTTTGCGCCATCGTGGGAGACTCGCAACTCATTGTGGACGGCGACTACCCCTGCTGCGATCGAAGCAGCAGACTCCGCTCTCCGTTTTTCGAACTTCGAACCGACGGAGCCCTCTAATCGGACTTCACCATCGTGGACCGCGACCTCGATGCCCCGACGCTGGACGTAGGGGTCGAGGCGAAGCGTCTCGCGAACGTTTTCTGCGGTCTCATCGTCGGACACTGGATCACCCGGCTTGACCTTCAAGAGGTTCCGGACGTGCCAGACGCCTCTCACCGTGCGGGCGTCTTCTTCGGCGAGGCGTCGTGCGCGCAACTGATTGACCACGCCGCGCAAGGTGACGATTCCATCGCGAACGGCTACCACCGGGTGAAACGGCCGGACCCGGGGGTCGTGTTGAAACACCCTTTCTACTGCCGCCCGAATCTCTTCGTCGGTCCTTGGGGCGAACTTATCGCCCCGCAGCTCCTCTCGCCGTGCTCGTGGATCGATTTCCAGCTCGGCGGCCGTGACTTCGACGACCCCCTGGACACGGGACTGCTCGATCGCGCGCTCCTTCTCGGCCGCGCTGCCCACGACGCCGGCGAGTGCCACCCGGCCAGCGTCGTCCACGTGGACGGCGATCAACGCGTCATCGACCAAGGTGTCCCAGCGAAGCGTCTCCACGATCTCCTCCTTGATTTCTGTCGCCGGTCGCAAGGCCTCCGGCTCTACGACGATGTCGTTCTGGACGCTCTTCACACCCAGTATCCCCTTGGCGACCAGGCCGACGAGCTCTTTCTCTCGAGCCGACTCGACCGTTCCCGTCAATGTCACCTCGCCTTCTCGAACCCAGATCCGAGCGTCGCGACCCTCGGTGGCCCGATTACGAAAGAGGGCACGAGTGATGTCGTTTCGGATGCTGGAATCGGACCGTGCCGGGGGTAAGACGGCGATGCGATTTACCACTCCGAGAACGCCACGGACTCCCTGAGCCATAACGGAAGCTCGCTCCTTGGCGAGAACGTGAAAAGCGAGGCCGCGGAGCGTCACGACACCGTCCTCGGTCTCGACGTCGATCCGATTGAAGGGAACTCCCTTCTGTATCCTGAACTGCGTCTCGATCGCTTCCGTGATCTCGGCGTCGGTCAGAGCGTCGACATTAGCCAACAGTGGCGCTCGAAAGATCGCGAAGGTTGCGGAACAGGCCATGAAGCTTGCGAGCATGATCAGTCTCGCCGTCCTGCTCGCCCGCTCGAGAGGCGCCTTTAGTCTGGTTGTGTCGGTCATAACGGTCTATTTCCTTTCCTTTTCGACAACGACCTTAACGCGAAGGCGCTCCACGACGACATTCGGCGTTTCCGGCAGGGAAGAGGGGCGGCAGACCCTAGGGGACGCTACCGGTTTGGCTGTAGCCGAGAGTCAGATATCGCCGGCTTCCAACACGACTCGAGCCGACTGCCTCACCGCCGAGTCCTCGATTTCCAGCGGACTCGAGAAGAACGACTGGACGCTGGGCGGGCTGGCCGAGCCCGAAGGAGTTCCCGAACCTTCCAACCAACACCGCGGCGCCCGGGGAGCGAATCGGGTGAACACCCGAAATCGGGACACGACGTTCAGGTCGACTCAGGGAACCGTCGTATCGATCCCACTCACCCTCATGGGATATTCATTTGGGCGGCGGCACATCATGGCGGAGACGAAATGCCGCAGCCCGGAATCCGGAATGCAGACGCGTCTCGTCGGATACTCGAAACACCCGGGTTCCAACAACATCGCTCTAGCATGGGAACTTTGAAGGACGACCTGTGTGGGCCCGGGATCTCGATCCGGGAGACGCATATATCGTGGGTCTTTCTAGCCG
>DASPGQ010000256.1 GCA_035620555.1 Vicinamibacteria bacterium | reverse complement strand
CGCTCAAGCTTTTCTGGAGGCCGAATCCTACGCCGGCCCGTCGCTCATCATCGCCTACAGTCATTGCATCGCCCATGGTTACGACATGGCCCAGGGCGCGGCCCAGCAAAAGCTCGCGGTGGACTCGGGGGTCTGGCCCCTCTACCGGTTCGACCCTCGTCGTCTCGTCAAGGGCGAGCCTCCTCTCCATCTCGACTACGGACCTCCCAAAGCCAAAGTCGCCGATTACATGCGCAATGAGTCGCGCTTCCGTACGGTCGAGCGGGCCGCCCCCGAGCGCTACCGACACTTCCTGGAGGAATCGCAGGAGGCGGCGGAGCGCCGTTACGCCGTCTATCAGCAGCTCGCGGGAATCACCGTGCCCGTTTCTTCCACCGAGGAGGCGACGGAGGAAAAGGAAGGCACATGAATCTCGGCACGACCTATCTGGGAATTCGCCTGCCGCACCCGTTGATGGTCGGCTCTGGACCACTAACCGACGATCTCGGCACGGTCAAGAAGCTCGAGGACGCGGGTGCCGGAGCACTCGTGCTGCGGCCGCTCTACGAAGAGGAGATCACGGGCGAGCAGATGTCCGCGTTCTTCCATACTGAGAGCCACGGCGAATCCTTCGCCGAGGCGACGAGCTATGCTCCCGATCCCGAGCTGGCTCCCGGACCCGACGAGTATCTCGAGCACCTGAGACGTGTGAAGGATGCCGTCCAAATCCCGGTAATGGCCTCGCTCAACGGCGCGACGCGCGGAGGCTGGATCTCCTACGCTCGCCTCCTGGAGCAGGCGGGAGCCGACGCTCTCGAGCTGGACCTGTATCATGCGGCGAGCGACGCGGCGACGAGCGGAGCCGAGGTCGAACGGGAAATGCTGGCGATCGTCGACGAGGTGAAGCGGGAGGTTCACGTCCCCGTCGCCGTCAAGCTCTCGCCTCTGTTCACCGCGTTCGCCCATTTTGCCCGGCAGCTCGACCAGGCGGGAACCGACGGGCTCGTGCTCTTCACCCGCTTTCACAAAGTCGATCTCGACGTCGTCGAGCTCGAGGTGCTGCGCTGTCTCCCTCTCTCCGACTCCTCGGACCTCGCTCTCCGCCTTCGGGGAGTCGCGGCTCTCGCGGGACGAATCAAGGCCTCGCTCGCCGTCACCGGCGGCGTCCATACGGCCCTCGACGTCGTCAAGGCGACGATGGTAGGGGCCCATGCAACCCAGATGGTCTCCGCCCTCGTTCGGAACGGTCCCGCTCACCTGCGTACGGTGCGAAAGGATCTCGAAGCCTGGATGGAGGAGAACGAGTGGAGCTCTCTCGACGAGATGCGGGGCAACATGGGTTTCTCCCGGATCCCCGACCCCGCCACCTATGAGCGCGCGAACTACAGGATGACGATTCGTGGATGACTATGCTCTGGTGCTGAATGCCGGCTCGTCGAGCCTGAAGTTCTGCGTGTACCGGCGGCCAGACGTAGAACGCTGGCGCCTGGAAGCGCGCGGTCAAATCGAGGGCATCGGCACATCGCCCCGTCTCTCGGTCAAGGACGCCGAAGGAGGAAAGCTCGCCGACGAGAAGCTTCCCGCGTCGGTCACCGACGGGAGTGCGGCGATCGAAGCACTCGCGGCCTGGCTTCGATCCCGGTACGGCGGCTCGCGAGTCCTGGGCGTCGGCCACCGTGTCGTTCACGGAGGAGCGCGGTTCGCGGCTCCGACGCTCGTCAGCCGCGAGGTCCTGGACGAGCTCTACGAGCTCGTTCCTCTGGCTCCGCTTCATCAGCCCTACAATCTGGCGGCCATCGAAGCCGTCTTCGAGCGGCTGCCGGACGTGCCCCAGGTTGCCTGCTTCGACACCAGCTTTCATCGCGGCCATGCGTCGGTTGCGGAGCTGATACCGCTGCCTCGCGACATTCGCCAAAAGGGACTCCAGCGGTACGGTTTCCACGGCTTGTCCTACGAGTACATCGCTTCCGTCTTGCCCGAGGTCGCTCCGGAGATCGCGAGCGCACGCGTCATCGTCGCGCACCTCGGC
>DASPGQ010000255.1 GCA_035620555.1 Vicinamibacteria bacterium | reverse complement strand
AGTCGGCACCACCCGAATCTCGAACTTGGCGTCCCGACGCGAAAGGAAAGCAATCTCCCGTCCGTTCGGGGACCAGCTGGGGAAAGTGCTCTCGACCTCGCCCCGGGTCAGCTGGCGGGCCGGCCCTCCATCCAGGGGTTGTATCCAGACCTGCCGCTGCCCGCTCCGATGGGCGTAAAAAGCAATCTCCTTCCCATCCGGAGACCAGCTGGGAGCCCAGTCGGGCGTCGGGTCGGTGGTGAGCTGTCGCATGTTGCCACCCCCAGCCGGGACGATCCACAGGTCCGGATTGCCCGATCGGTCCGAGCTCACCGCGAGCGTTTTTCCGTCGGGGGAAAGGGCCAGCATCTCGATGTAAGCCTCATCGAACGTAATCTGTTGGGCATCGGCCCAGGTCGCTGGACGCTCCTCTCGGATCGGCACGCGCCACACGTTGCTGATGACCGCGCCTTTGGAATAAGCGAGCTGTGCACCATCCGGAGACAAGACGGCGCTCGCGATACCCACGCCGGTGGTCACCGGCTCGGGATCGCCCTCCGGCTTTCCCGCTCGCAGGCTTTGCCTCCACAGATCCAGGCTTCCACCTCTGTTCGACACGTAGTAGAGAAAGCGCCCGTCCGGAGACCAAAACGGACTCGCGACCTGAGTGCGCCCATCGGTCAGCGCCACGGCCTCTCCACTCTCGATCTCCAACAGCTGAACCCGGGCGATTTGGCTCGAGTAATCGCGCCCATCCACATAGGCAAACGAGCGCCCGTCGGGAGACCAGGCGAGATCCATGCGTGCGTAGCGCTCGCGCCCCGGGAGCGAGAGCCGACGAGCATCACCGGTCTCCACGGAAACGATCTCCGCGAAGGCGGCGCCCCCATCGTAGACCACGGCAGCCAAATGGGTTCCATCCGGGGACCACTCGGGGCGGGGAAGGAGCGCGGGAGCATCTCGGCCGCGTTGCTTCACGATCCTGCGCGGCGCGCCTCCCAGCGCCGGCATCAGAAAATAGCCGCCGTCCTCTCGATCCGACCAGAAGGCAATCTGGCTTCCGTCGGGAGACCAGCTGGGAAACATATCCCTCCCGGGATGATCCTCGGTCAAATTGACCGCGTACCCGGTGCCCAATTGCGCCACCCAGATGTCGAAGTTTCCGCCATCGCCTCGGCGGTCCAGGTGATAGGCGAGCCTCCCCGCTTCGGGAGACCAGGTGGGATAAGCTTCCAAACCAATGGCAGACGTGAGCTGACTATGGTTCGTGAGCCGAGGCGGCTTCTCCTCACGAGGCCAAAGCAGGTAAGTGATTGCCGCGAGCGCCAGGACAACCAGCGCCGACGCGGCCAGCCATCCATGTTTGCGTTCGAACCGCGAGACGCTCGGGGCTACGGCTGGCAGCACCTCGCTTCCTGACTGGCGCTGGATCGATTTCAGGTCGAGAGCCAGATCCTTGACGGTTTGATACCTTTCCCGCCGATCTTTGGCCAAACATTTCTCCAGAACGTCCTGGAGTCTGGAAACGATCGCGGTGGAAGACTCGAGTCGCATTTCGCCCAGTGGGGGAGCCACCTCTTTCAGGATGGCGCTCAGCGTTTCCGCGGTACTTCCTCTATGAAACGGCCTCTTCCCGGTGAGCATCTCGAAGAGGACCACTCCCAGCGAGAATATGTCCGTTCGGTGATCGGTCTTCTCCCCACGGGCTTGCTCCGGACTCATGTACGAAACGGTTCCCATGGTGATCCCCGCCTGGGTCTCCACCCGCACCGCGGTGGCGTCTTCGCTCTGCGGGCTATCGAGCCGGGGCTCGATCAATTTGGCCACGCCGAAATCGATGATCTTTGCATGGCCATCCTGGGTGACCATGATGTTGTCGGGTTTGAGGTCTCGATGGACGATCCCTTTCTCGTGCGCCCGAGCAAGGCCCTCTGCGGCCTCGGTTGCCAGAGTAAGAGCGCCGGACAGTGTCAACTTCCCCCCGGCAACCTGCTCTCTCAAGGTCGTGCCTTCGATGAGCTCCATCGCGATGAAAGTGATCCCTTCCACCTCATCGATCTCGAAGACGGAAGCGATATAAGGATGGTGCACCGCACCGGCAGATTGAGCTTCCCGAATGAAGCGAGCTTTGCGTTCTTTGTCGGCGACGAGCTCCGGAGGCAGGACTTTGACCGCGACCTCCCGGTTGAGTTTCAGGTCGAGAGCACGGTAGACGATCCCCATGCCGCCGCGATCGATCTCACCGAGTATCCGGTAGTGAGAGAGAACCCTTCCAATCATGATGGCTCTCTTTCCCGGACGATTGGTGCGCGGGTGTCCGATGTCAAGCAGGCGCGATTGGCACGGGTCGGGCCGCTCACCGCTGTCTCACGAATGACGGATCGAAGCTCGTATCCGCCCGACGCGGTCGTCACGGAGTGAATTGTACTCGATTGAGTGAGGAAGACGCCCTGGTAGAATTATGCCTATCTCCGGAGTCGAAAAAGGGCCTCTTCCGGTTCAGCGTTACGGACCCGCGACGCATGGGCAAGTCGCAAAGGGCCGGACGCCAAGAAGAGCCAGAGCGCCCATCGCGGTCAATCGCTTTGTGCGATCCGTTGGCGTAACCAGATCGTCAGCGGCTCGATATCCATCTCTCCTCGAGCGACGCTCATCGTCACCTGCTCCATCTCGTCGTCGGTCGCACCGAGAACGTGCCCATTCAAGAGAACCATCAACTCGGAAGCGGCAGAGCCCGCCCGCTTGTTCCCGTCGACGAAGGGATGGTTGAGCACGATGGAGTGCAACAACGCTGCCGCTTTCGCCGCCAGGTCCGGATACAAGTCCTCGCCGCCGAAGGTCATCGCGGGCCGTGCGACCGCAGATTCGAGCCCTCCGCGGTCGCGGATTTCGGCCGCCCCGCCGAACGCGTCCACGAGGATCGCATGCAGCTCGAGCACTTGCTCGACCGAGAGGTAAAGAATCACTTCGCGAGGCGTCGGTAGAGCTCGGACCGCTCCTTGACGAGCGTCCTCACCGCTTTGCGGAAGCGCTCCGTCACCTTTCCATCCTCGAAGTACTTCACGCCCGGACGAATCGTTACGGCGCCCGTCTTTGGGTGCACGGACACCTCGACGCTCTGTCCCTTCTCGAGATGGAACTCCTTGACCACCTCAGTGGGCAGGGTCACGGCGAGCGACTGACCGATTTGAACCAGCTTCCTCTTCATATATATATTTAATACTAAATTACAGTGGTTTCTGAAATGCTA
>DASPGQ010000254.1 GCA_035620555.1 Vicinamibacteria bacterium | reverse complement strand
TCGACAGGCTCCGGACGAGTCTTCGAGAAGTCGCCGGCGAGGGTCTCGAGATGAGGTCGAAGCCGGTATCCTCGGGAGCGGCCATCGTACTTTCCGTTCCCACATCGATGGCCGGGTCCATCGAGACAGCCTTCACGCGGGCTGGCGTACAGGAAGTTCCGGTGCCGCCGTCCTACGGTGGGAAATCGGTGGCCGAAGCCGTCCCGAAGCTTCTCGCACGCCTCCAGGCCATCCCGGCGGAGATCGAGGAGCTCGACGCGACGCTCGACCTTCTGCGTAGGGAGGAAATCCCCGAGGTTCTCGGCGCGCTCGCCGCCTTTCACGATCGGCTGGCCCGACTCGAGACCAAGACGCGTGCCCGGAGAACGGCTCACGCCTTCGTCCTCGGCGGCTGGGTACCCGAGGCCGAACGGCTGGCTCTCGAGACCGAGCTCCATGAACGCTTCGAGGGCAAGCTCGCCATGGAACGAGTCGGCGGAGCGGAGCTCGCTGAAGGCTCGGTGCCGGTGGCGCTCGAGAACCCTAAGCTCTTCCGGCCTTTCGAGGCCCTCGTCAAGTTCCTCCCGCTGCCACACTATGGAACCATCGATCCGACTCCGTTCGTGGCCGTGTTCTTCCCGATGTTCTTCGGGCTCATCCTTGGTGACGTCGGCTACGGCGCCCTCCTGGCGATTCTCGCCTGGATTCTCCACCGGCGCTCGGAGCCCGAGAGCTTGCTGTCGTCGCTGGCCAAGATCGGGGGAGCTTGCGCCGCGTTCAGCGTACTCTTCGGCCTGCTCTACGGCGAGCTCTTTGGTGACCTGGGGCATGAGCTTCTGGGTATGCCCTCCCTCTGGTTCCGGCGAGAGGAGGCTCTGCTGCCATTTCTGGGGCTCGCCCTGGCGCTCGGCTTCGTTCATATCCTGCTCGGACTCGTCCTCGGCGTTCTCGGCGCACTCCGACGCGGTCGCCGGGAGGCGCTCGGCCGTGGCGTCGCGGCGGTCATGATCGTCATGATCCTGATCGCGATCCTGGCGGCCGCCGAGATTTTGCCCCCGGCCTTCTTCACTCCGTCGATCGTGGCGCTCCTCGTCGCGTTTCCGCTGCTGGTCGTCGCCGAGGGTCTGCTCGCCCCCATCGAGCTTCTCGCCTCCCTGAGCAACATCTTCTCTTACGCGCGGATCATGGCCATCGGCACGGCGTCGGTCATGATGGCGGTCGTGGCGAACCGTATGGTGGGCGCCGTCGGCAGCGTGGTCGTGGGAGTGCTCTTCGCCCTCTTGTTCCACCTCGTCAACTTCGTCCTCGGCGTCTTCAGCCCCACCATTCACGCCCTGCGACTCCATTACGTCGAATTTTTCGGTAAGTTCTATCGTCCCGGCGGCCCCGACTACGATCCCCTTCGGCACTGGGCCACGGACCGTCGTGAAAGAAAGTGAGGAGGCACGAATATGGAATACTTCTGGAGCAGTCTGGCGGCCGCCGCCGCCGTGGCCATTCCCGCTCTTGGCACCGCCTGGGCTCAGTCGAGAATCGGTCCCGCGATCTCCGGCACGCTCGCGGAGAAGCCCGAGCTCTCGGCTACCGCGGTGCTGCTCGTGGCGATCCCGGAAACGATGGTGATCCTGGGTTTCGTCGTTGCCGTCCTCATCATGCTGGGGCAGGGCGGCTGAGGGCGCGGACTTAAATTAACGTCATGGCGCTCGCGGAGCTGCTCGCACATATCGAAGAGCGGGCTCGTGCGGAGATCGAGCAGGAGCTCGAAAGGGGGCGGTGCGAGGCGTCACGTCTTCGCATCGCCGCCGAGGAGCGGACCGCCCGCGCTCGTGAAGAGCGTCTCGCCGCGGAAGAGGTGAAGCTGCGCCGCGAGCTCGATCCCGATCTCGCCCAAACGCGGCTCGGCGCCCGGCGCCTCGTCGCGGAAGCGAGGCGACGGTTCGCCGCCCGCGTTCTCGCTGAGGTCGAGCGTCGTCTTCCGGGGATCGCCGCCGGGTCGCGATATCGGGAATGTCTCCCGGGTCAGCTCGAGGATTGCCTCGCCTATGCCGACGGCGAGCGGGTGACGATTCGTGGCGCACCGAGTCTCGCGGAGCTGGTCGGCGATAGACCCGGCGTCCGTTACCAGGCTGACCCGGACGTGACGACGGGGTTCATCGTCGAGACCGAAGATGGCGCGCTCGTCGTCGACGGCACGCTGAAGTCGAGGCTCGAGAGCATGAAGGCAGAGCTCGAGATCGAGCTGTTTCGACGGTGGGAGTCGAATCGTGAAGCCGGCCTGGGATGATGTGAACGCTCGGGCTCGGGGGCTCGGAACCCGCCTCCTCGGCCGCGCCCGGCTTTCGAGGCTCCGGTCCGCCTCGAGTCTCAACGAGCTCGTCACCGAGCTCGAGCGCGAGGGCTATCCTCTCGTTCCACGGGGCGGTTCGCCGACGGCATTCGAGCTCGAGCGATCCATTCGCCGCAACGCTCAGCAGCATCTCGCTATTCTGGCCCGCTGGTGCGGCGCGAGATCCCGCTTCCTGAGGTTCGTGTTCGAGGACGAGGACCGGCGGAGCCTTCGCGCACTGTTACGGGGTGCAGTGGAAGGTGTGTCTTGGGAGCGCCGCCTTTCCGGGCTCGTTCCGACGCCTTCTCTCGGTGAGCGCGCGCTCGAGGAGCTTTCGCGCCTGTCGTCGCCCTCCGAGATTGCTGCCACCCTGACGGCATGGGGCAGTCCCTACGGCGAGTCGATGCGTGCCACGGCCTCGAAGACGCCGGTCGATCTGTTCGCGCTCGATCTGCGGGTGAATCGTGTTTTCGCCGCTCGAGCAATGAGCGGGGTGCGATGCCGGGGACGAGAGCTTCGAGAGATCGCTCGGGAGACGATCGACCTGGAGAATGCGCTCGCTGCCATCGTGCTCTCCCGTCATGCGAGCGGCGTCGAGCCCGAGATCTGCTTCATCGA
>DASPGQ010000253.1 GCA_035620555.1 Vicinamibacteria bacterium | reverse complement strand
CTCGGAATCGGTACGACCACCGCGATATTCAGCGTGGTGGAGGCCGTTCTGATCCGCCCCCTCCCGTTCCACGACTCGCAGAATCTGGTACGCGTGCTCAACCGTAACTCCTATCCCGACATGGTGGACTGGATCGAACAGACCCGATCGTTCGAGGGGTTCGGAGGCTACAACGCCTGGTCCTTCGACTGGCTCACGTCCGAAACACCGGAACGGATCCAAGGCGCCATCGTCACTGGAGATCTGTTGCCGCTCATAGGCGCTTCCGCAGCCGAGGGCCGCGTCATTGGTCCAGCGGACAACCTACCGGGCGGCGAGCGGGTGGTGTTGCTGAGCCACGACTTTTGGATGGGCCGGCTCGGCGGGATTCGCCCGGCCATCGGCACGACGCTCACGCTCAATGGGGAGCCCTTCACGGTGATCGGTATCCTGCCTGCCGGTTTCTCCCTGCCTTCCGTCGATGCCGGGTTTTTCGTGCCGCACCAGGTCGTATCGCCGGAAACGGCCGCTCAGCGGGGGGTTCATTTCTTGATCTCAATAGGGCGTCTCGCCAAGGGCGTCACGCTCGACGAGGCCCAGGCGGATCTGGACACGGTCGCGGCGCGGCTCGAGCAGCTCTATCCCGACGAGAACACCGGGCGCCGGTTCGCGATCGAGCCCTGGGGCCGCTCCGTTGGCTCCCAATCAAAGTCCGCGCTCCTCATGCTGTTCGGAGCAGTAGGCCTGGTGTTGCTCGTGGCCTGTGCCAATGTGGCGGGCCTTCTGCTGGCGCGAACGGCCCGGCGCGAGCGCGAAGTCGCCTTGCGAAGCTCGCTGGGCGCAACTCGGGGACGGCTCGTACGACAGTTCCTCCTGGAATCGGTGTTGCTGGGCACACTCGGTGGAGCTCTCGGCCTCGGGCTCGCGTTCTACCTGACGCGGGTCATCGTCGTTCTCGCACCTTCGGAGCTGCCGCGGCGCGCGGAAATAGCGGTTCACTGGGACGTCCTCGTGTTCTGCGCGGTCGTCTCACTCGCCGCCGGCGTTCTGTTCGGACTCGCACCGGCTCTCCAGGCGAATCGCATCCAGCCGGTTGCCGCCCTCAGGGAAGCGGCGTGTCTCCGCGGAAGCCCCCGGCACCACGCCAGAAGCGCGCTCATCGTCGCCCAGGTGGCGGTGGCCGTCGTGCTCGTGATGGGCGCCGGTCTGCTCGTGAAAAGCTTCTACCGCCTGCTCGACGTCGATCCGGGTTTTCGCAAAGACGGTTTGGTGACGATGGATTTTCGGCTCCCGTTCCCCGAGTTTCGCGAGATCGCGAAGCGCACGAGCTTCTTCGACGCGGTGCTCTCACGTCTCGACGTAATCCCTGGCGTGGAGGGCGTCGCCGTGATCACGGATCTTCCCTTCGGCGGCGGCGCGGTCCCCCACAATTTGACGATCGAGGGACGAGCGTTCGCCGAGGGGGCGGAGCCGGAAATCTACTACCGCGGGATCAGTCCCGATTACTTCGAGGTCATGGGCATTCGTCTGCTCCAGGGACGAGCGTTCTCCGACGAGGACCGCGAAGGAGCTCTCCCCGTTGCCATCGTGAACGAGGCTTTCGCGAAGGCCTGGCTTGCCGGCGAGTCGCCTCTGGAGAAACGGATCCGCTGGGCGCGTCGAGACGAAGTCCGGTGGATGACCATCGTAGGCGTCGTTTCGGACGTGAAACCCTCGGCGCTCGACGCCTCGGAAGTCGAGGCCGTCTACGTGCCGTTTCGACAGGAACAGGATTGGTGGCGCAACTGGATGAGCGTGACGGTGCGCTCGGGAAGCTCCACCGACTCGATCGCTCCCAGCATCCGTTCGGCGGTGGCCGAGCTCCATCCCGGTATCCCGGTTGCGAACATTCGACCGATGACCGGCTTGATCCGCGACTCCGCGAGCGATCGGCGCTTTCAACTCCTGCTCTTCGGGGGTTTTGCGACGAGCGCGCTCTTTCTCGCCGCGGTCGGTCTCTACGGTCTTCTGGGCTACGTGGTCAACGAACGAAGAAGCGAAATGGGTATCCGTCTCGCCCTCGGGGCGGAGCAAGGAAGCCTTCTCAGCATGGTGCTGAGACGCGGGCTCGCTCTCACAGCATGGGGTCTCGCCCTCGGAACCCTGGTTGCGATTGCGCTCAGCGGCCTGATACGCGGTCTCCTCTTCGAGGTGAGCCCGATGGATCCGGCAATCCTTGCTGGCCTTACCGGCCTCTTCCTGCTCGTGGCACTCGTCGCGAGCGCGATGCCCGCGTTTCGCGCCTCGCGGGTGGACCCGCTCGCTTCGATTCGATACGAGTAAGCCCACTCGCCGATTCGTCCGCCGGGCGGCCTCTCACGTGGCCGAGGTCGATGTACGATATCGAAACGATGAGCAGACGAGCTCCAACGGGAGCACAGGCCGTTTTGCGCGCCATCGCGCTTCTCAAATCGTTCACCACCGAGCGCCCGGAAAAGGAGCTTTCCGAGTTGGCCAGAGACACGGGGCTCAGTCGCAGCACGACCCATCGACTGGTGGGCGCACTCGAGAGTGAGGGTCTCGTCGTACGGGTATCGAGCTCGGGACGATATCGCCTCGGCCCTTCCACCGTCGCGCTCGGAGCGCGTGCGCTCCGCTCGAGCAAGATCCGCGAGCTGGCACACCCCCTGCTCGAAGCACTCGCGCGGGAATCGGGGGAAACGGCCACGCTCGAAGTGCTCTCGGACGGCAAGATGCTGATCCTCGACGAGGTCCTCGGCGCGCACCTGATCGGCGCTTCTCCCTCGCTCGGAACCTCTTGGGCGATCCACGCGACGTCGACGGGCAAGGCGCTCCTCTCCGCGCTGCCTCGAGAGAAAATGCTCGAGCTGATCGCGTTTCCCCTTGCGCGATTTACCGCACGAACCACCACCGCGCTCCACCCGCTTCAGACCGAGCTGGCCCGAGCGCGCGAGCAAGGCTTCGCGATCGCCTACGAGGAGCTCGAGGAGAATTATGCCGCAGTCGGCGCCGTGGTACGGGTGCCGATGGGTGAGCCGTACGCGACCCTCAGCATCGGAGGTCCGGTCGCGCGGTTGACGAAGGACAAGGCGCGTCGTCTGGGCAATCTGGTGAAATCGAAGGCGGACGAACTCTCGCGCTCGCTCGGCTACGAAGGACCCGAGCGCGCGAGCCGAGCCCGGAGTGCCGGGTGAGTCGAGAGAGTTTCTAGCGTTTCAATCGCGGAAGGCGGGACTTGATCTGTTCGATGTGGTGGAGATCGTGAAGGCATTTGCCGAAGACGATGAAAGCGCTCGGTCCTCGAAAAGGTGCGCTCGGATCGCCCGAGGGTGCGAGAGGGAACGTGTGAGTCCCGTAGAGCGTCGCGGCATCCATCTCGATGACTTGACGCATGAGTCCGATCGTCTCCTCGTCGAACTCGTCGAAGATCGAATCGAGCGAGAGTTCCCGGCGAGCCTCCACCTCGGCCTGGTTCCACTCGTTCGGACCGACTACCCCCATCGCGAACGGTATCGCGTAATCGAAACGGCGATGCGTCACCACGGTCTCGATCTCCTTACGGAACTCCCGAGCCCAGGAAGCCAGATGGGCGAGAAGATCCTTCAAGGTCCAGGAGGAGTTGACGAAACGTGCGCCGGTCTCGGCCTGGATTCGATGCCTTAAATTCGCCCACTCGTCTCGCACCTCCTCGAGCTGCGCCACCAGAGCCAGTCGGGAGAACGGCATCCTCTTGTCGGGCGCGAGCGACAAAGGATTCGAATCGTCCCGTACTTCGATCGCTTCGACGAATCGCTTCCACTCGCGGGCCAACGATTCAGCCATTTGTCTTCTTCCGTTCGATCTTCATGGCCTTGCGAATTCTCGAGAGCGCGCTTCGATAGCGATGGTCGACCACCGAGGCGGTGATGGAGAGGGTTTTCGCGATCTCGCGCGCCGACATCCCCGAGAGCTTCGCGAGGAGCACGTCGACTTCGTCCTCGGGGCATAGAAGGTGGACCCTTTCCAGGATCCGACTCGCTTCGAGTTTTCTCAGCATCCGACCCTGGCCATTCGTGACGGCCCTCTCCGCGCCGGACGCAAGCGGCTCGTTCTTCCGCGTCGCCGCGAGCCGGTGATGAGCTCGCGCGACGAACCGAGCAGTGCGGAACAGAAAGCTCAGAACCGGCCTGGCTTCGGGTGACTCCATTTCCGTCCCGAACTCCCAACGCCGGAACCGCGAATAGAAGATGAGCCAAACGTCCTGCGCGAGATCGTCGGCGATCGAAACATCGGTTCGCACCGCGAGCCAGGCCAATACGGTGCGCCCATATTCTCGGTACAGCTGGGCGAAAGCATCGTCGGCCGAGATCAAACCCCGCGCCATCGCCCTCAGCAGGCGATTCTCGAGCTGCTTTTTGGACGCCGATGGCTTGCGGCTCTTCTCATCAACCATGCGGTCGAGACGCATTTTTCGCCAGAACAACGAGGGAGGCAAACTGGACAATGCGCGTCGAGTGGTGTTGAATCAGGGTTTCCCGGATCATGTCAGACTTCCTGGAGTTCATCTGCCCGTCCTGTGGGCGAACGAATCTCGTCAATCCGGAAGAGATTGATCCGGACGGCTCTTATCGGGCGTGTCAGGGTTGTGGTTCCCAGGTGCTCGTCCCCGGGCCAGGCGGGGCCGATCGAGCGGCCGCCCCCCCAACCGACGCAGGAGGATTCGTCCATCTTCATCTGCCGACGGGTCGCGTCGAGCGGTTGAGTCGCGAAGTCGTCGAGCACGGAATCCAGGCGAAGCGAATTCTCCCCTGGGACATGGCATCACGGGACGGCGCGAACTTTCTGCCCCTTTCGGAGCTCGGCGAGTTCGGCGAGCTTTTCATCGATCTGGACTTCGTCGTGGAGCCGCAACCGCGCTGTGCCAACCATGCGGAGGAGATGCCCGCGGGGACCTGTCGGCGGTGCGGGAGAAGTTTCTGCGGCGCCTGCGTCAATCCGCTCGCCCGTCGCGAATCTCGCATTTGCCCGGCCTGTGGCGGACAGGTTCGAGACCCCGACCCTCGCGTCGGGGCTCGTCCGCTATGGGAGCGGCCGAAAGAAGCGGTTCGTATTCCCCTCGAAGGCGGCGCTTGGAAGCTGACGCTCGCGGTGGGTCTTCTTCTCTGGATCGGCTCCTTCAGCCTCGCTACCGCGATTCTCTATCTCGTCGCCGGCGTGATTCTCATTCAGGTCGTGAGACAGTCGGCGAGTGGAGCGACGACCCTGTCCCTGTCGCTCGAAAAGAATCTACGCACGTTATTCGACAAGACGGGAGCCATCCTGCTCCTGACGATCGTGATGGGTGCCCCGGTCATGGTGCTGCCGTGGATCCTGCCGCCGGTCGTGGCAGTGTTCATCCAATTCCCACTCTCGCTCCTGATCCTCGGCTACTATCCGATGGCCTTGGGACTTCTCGTCCTCGGATCGCCCAAAGGGCTCGAGCCTCGTTCGGTCATTGGCGCCATCGCGCGACTGAAAGAAGCCTACATCCTGGCGCTTTTTCTCCTCGTTGCCGTCGGTGTGGCCGTGGTCGCTTTTCAGACGGTGGTTAGCTTCGTGCCCTTTCTCGGCAGGCCTCTTGCAAGCCTCGCCCTCGGCTATGGAGCGGTCCTGCAGGCCTACGTGCTCGGATGGCTGCTCTACATGAATCGCGAGCGGATCCTCGCCGCGGCGTGAAGTGGCTCACTCGGAGCGAAGCGTGAGCATGGGTGCGAGCCTGGCCGCAGCCCGCGCCGGTGCGTAGCAGGCGGCTAGCGCCACGATTCCCAGAACGACCGGCAGAGCCGCGAAGGTCAAAGGGTCCGTCGCACTGATCTCGAAAAGAAGACTCGCAAGAAATCGGCTCAACCCGAAAGCGACCACGAGTCCGAGCGCGATGCCGAAGGCGATGGGCCGGAGACCCTCGCCAATCACGAGGCGGGTGACCATCCCCGGATCGGCTCCCAGGGCGACCCGGATGCCGATCTCGGAAGTTCTCTGACTCACGACGTAGGAGACGACCCCGTAGACTCCCATGACGGCGAGGCCCAGGGCGGTGATGCCGAAAACCGCGAGAAGGAGCAGGTTGAATCGGCGCTCGGCAACGGAATCGGTCAGCACCGCATCCATGGTTCGAAAGCTCGGAGGGACGTCGGGCAAGAGCTCGGAAACAACCCTCTGGGCGGCGGGAACGATATTCGCTACGTCCGATGAGACTTCCATGACCACACTGAAATTTCCCGTGGGACGCTGCCAGGCGTTCGTGTAGATGGTGGCCTTCGGCTCCGAGTCGAGACCACCATGGAGCACATCGGACACGATTCCGACCACGTGAAGGGCCTCGAGGTGCCCGTCCATGTTGCCGAACTGGATGAGCTTTCCCATCGGGTCCTCGCCGGGCCATTTCGTCTCGGCCAGCGTTTGACTAATGACCGCTACGTGCCGGCCATCCATCGTATCGGTCGTCTCGAAGAGCCGGCCACCCACGAGGGGTATCCCCATCGTCTCGAAGAAGCCTGGGCTCGCGGCACGGTACTCGGCGAACCCGGTGCGCTCCTCCGCGTCCATCAATCTTCCAAAGTCCTCGTAGCTCGTCACCTCATCGGGAAACCGGAGCTCGAGGAAGAGGCCGTTCCGGTACCCCGTCGCCATGGGAAGCCGATCGACGCTTCCCGCGCGCACGACGCCGGGGATGGCTGCGATACGGGCGAGCAGCTCTTCTTGTGTGGCAGCGAGCCTCCGGCTTTCGGCGGCATCGGAGGCGTAGGGTGCGAAGAGACTCATCACGAGCTTACCCTGGGCGCGAAATCCCGGGTCGACCTCGAGCAGGCGAAAAAGACTTCGTCCGAGCAGCCCGGCGCCAACGAGGAGCGTCAAGGTCATCGCCACCTGCGAGGCGACGAGCAACCGGCTCGACCCTCCGCGCCCAGCTCCTCCCGCCTGCGAGCGCTGGGTCTCGTGGAGCGATCTCTGTACATCGGCCCGCGTGGCTCGAAGTGAGGCCGCGATCCCGAGAAGTAGGGCCGTACCGAGGGTCAGCCCCAGAGCGAACGCCAGCATAGGAATACTCACGCCGATCTCGCCCGCGCGCGGCAGCTTCCCGGGCTCGAAGCCCAGAAGCGCGGCAACGCCCGAGATCGCCAAAACGATGCCGAGCGCTCCTCCGATGAGAGCGAGCGACAAGGACTCGAGGACGAACGGACGCGTGAGTTGCCACCGATTGGCGCCGAGTGCCGCGGAAACGGCGATCTCCCTCCGCCTCGACTGGGCACGCACCAGCAGCAAGTTGACGACGTTGACCGAGGCGACGAGCAGGAGAAAAGCCACCGCGCCAGTCAAAACGAGCAAGGCGACCCGGACCTCGCCGACCATCTCCTCGAGGAGCGGGACCACCGACGCGTCCACCATCCAGGTTTCCTCGCCGTAGGTACGACGAAGCTCCCTGGCGATGGTACCGAGATCCGAGCGCGCTTGCTCGAGACTCACGTCGGGCCGCAACCGTGCCACCGCATACCAGTTGTGCGCGGTGCGGCTCGTGCTCGTCGGATTCCGCTCTTGCGCGATCCAGACGTCGGTACCGGGAGGGAATTGAAACCCTCGGCCCATGACTCCGACGACCGGATGAAGGTCGTTGGAGTCGCCGGACCGCCACGGATGCGGTAATCTCAAGGTGCTCGAGGACAGGTCGGGATTCCCGCCAAGGTATCGTTGCCAGTATCCATAGCTGACGATGACCGCTGGCGGAGCGCCTTCGCGCATCTCGTCCTCGACGAATCGTCGGCCGAGGGAGGGCTCGACACCCAGGACGTCGAAAAACTGCCGCGACACCGCTGACGACTGGAGTCGTACCGGCTCCGAGCCTCCCGAAACTGACACCGAGCTCGTCCCGTAGATCGCGAAGGCTTCGAGGCTTCGGTTGCGATCGCGCAGATCCTCGAAGTTGGGAAGCGAGAGCGAGTTCTTTGGCGAGCGGTCGTTGACCTGCCACACCTGGACGATACGATCCGCGTCGGGATAGGGAAGGGGGCGCAACAGCACGGCGTGCACGACGCTGAAGATGGCGGTCGACGCACCGATGCCCAGGGCCAAGGTCAGGGTGGCGACGATCGTGGCCCGAGGGGTCTGGAGCAGCGATCGCAGGGTCCGGCGAAGCTCCGATTTGGCGCCCATGATTACATTAGGACGACAAAACCTCCCGCCGAGTTCGCTCGAATCAGACGCTTGACAGTATATAGGTAATATGACTATAGTCGTTCGTACTAGTCGAACAACGATGACTTCTCCGATCGGACCCGTGGACTTTCTTATTCTTCTCACTCTCGTCGACACGAAGCGCCATGGGTACGGAATTCGCCGCGACATCCAGGAGCTGACCGAATCGGCGATTGTTCTCGATGCGGGCAACCTTTACCGGTCCATTCGTCGTCTCATGGAGGCCGGGCTCGTCGAGCGCTCGGACGAAGACGCACGACGCCGCTACTACCGTCTGACGCCTCGAGGGCGGCGAATCGCTGCGGTGGAGGCACACCGGATGAAGGGGCTCTTGACCCACCACAAAGTGAGAAAGCTCCTTGCCGAGAGCGCTCCGTGAGCCTCGTGCGCATTTACCGGTGGCTGCTGAGCCTTTATCCACGGAAGTTCCGGGACGAGTTCGAAGATGAGATGGTGGCGTTTTTTCGCGAGCAGCTTTCCGAAGCGACCCCTCGTGGGCGGGCAGCCATTTGCTCGGCGAGCGCCAAAGCCCTCGTCGACCTCGTGGGCTGTGCGCTTGCCGAGAGATGGGAGGCGACAAATCGCGACAAGCGCCGAGGAGGAAACGAAATGCTCTTGGGCCTGAGTGCCGAAGCGAAGTTCGCGATCCGGACGCTTTCAAACCGGCCCGCCGTTTCGATTACGGCTGTCGGAATTCTCGCCCTCGGTCTCGGAGCGGTAACGCTCGTCTTCTCGGTTCTCGACGCCGTGGTGTTGAGACCGCTTCCCTACGTCGAGTCAGACCGCATCGTCACGATCTGGAATACTTACGATGGCTCCCCCTCGCACTCGTCCCCGCCGGACTACGTCGATCGGCGACGCGATCACCGAACTCTCGAACGGATCGCTGCCGTTGCCCCCACGAGCATGAACCTCTCGGGTGAGTTCGAGCCGAGGCACGTGCAGGTCGCGCAGGTGACTTCCGATTTCTTCGAGGTCTTTGGCGTCACTTCGCTCCGAGGCGCGCCCATTCGGTTTCCCGATGAGCTCGGGGGCGACGCCACGCACCTCGCGATCCTGGACTACGGGTTGTGGCAGAGCGTTTTCGGCAGCGGCGGATTGGTCGAGGAGGTCGAGGACCGAACCATCGAGCTCAACGGGGCGCGGTATCAAGTCCTCGGAGTGCTGCCGCCTGGTTTCGACTTTCCGCGAGGGACGGAAGTCTACATTCCCCTCGTTTTCTCGCCGAGCCAGCTCGGCGACGATTTTCGCGGGAACGAGTACCTGCTCAACGTGGGCCGCCTCGCCCGGAACGCGTCCGTGGACGATTTGTCTCGCGACATGGACCGAATCGCCGCGAGCGTTCTCGAGCGGGTTCCCGAGCGGCGGAGCTTCCTCGAGCGTAACGGCTGGGGAGCTCGGGTCGTGCCGCTCCATGAGCAGCTCATCGAGAACGTGCGGCCGGCTCTCGTCGTTCTCGCCATCGCCGTCGTCCTCGTGCTCCTGGTGAGCGGTGCCAACGTGGCAAACCTGCTTCTCGCGAGCGCATCGGGTCGCGTGCCCGAGCTCGCCCTCAGATCCTCGCTCGGAGCGAGCCGTTCTCGCCTGGTCGGACAACTCGTGGTCGAAAGCTCCCTTCTTTCGCTCGCTGGCGGCGTCTGCGGGTTGGCGCTGTCGAGCCTCGCGCTCAGTGCGCTTCCCTCCATCGTCCCGGGAGACGTGCCGCGCCTGGAGCAGGCGAGCCTCGACATGAGGGCACTGGTGATGACCGCGGTCGTCACCCTCCTCGTGGGAATCGTCTCGGGCCTGGTTCCGGCGTGGCAGGCCGCGGGGGGACGGTTGCACGGAGCTTTGCGAGCGGGCTCTTCGACGAAGGGCTTGCGGCGCCTGCGGAGCGCATTGGTCGTCGCGGAGGTGGCACTCGCGCTGATCCTGATGACGGGTGCCGGGCTTCTGGTTCGAAGTTTCGAGAAGCTGACGGGACTCGATCCGGGGTTCGACCCGCGCGGTCGCATCGCCCTGAGGCTCAGGCTTCCCGCCTCGCAATTTCCGGAGGCGGCTGAGCGCATCGCGTTTCAGGCGAGCCTGCTCGAGCGCCTGGAAGCGATCCCAGGCGTTCGTTCGGCCGCCCTGTCCGATCGAGTTCCTCTCGATGGAAGCGGTTGGACGGGAACGTTCTATCCCGAAGGCCACGAGCTCGCGCCCGGACAGCCCACTCCGGGAGCCGAGCTCAACCTGGTGAGCGCCGGCTACTTCGAAACGCTCGGTATTCCTCTCCTCGCCGGTCGCGACTTCGCCGAAACGGACACGGCGAGCACGCCACGGGTGGTGATCCTCGACGAGTCGACGGCACGCCGATTCTGGCCCGGAGGCGCCGTGGGACAGTACATCAACATGAACGGGCCGAGACAGGAGCCGGCGCTTCGCGAAGTCGTTGGGGTCGTCGGTCACGTGAAGTCGCGAACGCTCGACGAGGCAGGTCGAATGCAGCTTTATTTCGCCTCGAACCAGGTGGGCGGCGCCAGAGTCGGTGTGACGTTGCACTTGGACGGATCGGCCGGGCCCGTCATGACCAGAGTCCGCGAAGAGATCGCTCGTCTCGCTCCCGGACTCCCGCTCTATGGGGTTCGAACCCTCGAGGACATGGTGTCGGGTTCTCTTGCCTTTCGTGAATTCCAGCTTGCGCTGCTATCGGTGTTCGCCGGGCTGGCCCTCGCGCTCGCGGCAGTCGGCCTGTACGGTGTTTTATCGTACTCGGTCAGCCGCCGACGTGCGGAAATCGGTATCCGGATGGCGATGGGCGCCCACGGTCGAGGGATCGCCGCCCTCGTCCTCCGTGAGGCGGTCGCGCTTTCCACCTTCGGTCTGATGTTGGGCTCGTTCGCGGCGCTTTTCCTCGCCCGGCTCCTCGAAAGCCAGCTCTACGGGATCCTGCCGACCGACGCTCCGACGTTTCTCACAGTGGCTCTCCTTCTCCTGCTCATCGCGTGCCTCGCAGCCTGGCTACCCGCCCGGCGGGCGTCGCGGCTCGATCCCGTGGAAGCCCTCCGCTCTAATTAGAAGTCCCGTGGTGGGACCCGTGGTCGATCGACCGCCACGGCTCAGCGTGCTTTTCGCGCCGCCCTGCGCCTGATCCCGAGCCATGGTGGAAACCTGCCACGCGTCAATGACTTAACCAGAGCGAGTGCTCTGTCATTAGTTGATTTGACATTGTAAAATCCACCCGCCAAGGTTTTCGAGGCGCTCACGACGACGGCCTATCTCGAAGCCTGGTTCGCCGAGAGAGCGCAGGTATCGACCGATGAGGCTCGGTACGATTTCTGGGGGCGGTTCACCCCTTATGCTCCGGGTCCCGAGGA
>DASPGQ010000252.1 GCA_035620555.1 Vicinamibacteria bacterium | reverse complement strand
TCCGAGGTGGCTGGATTTCGTGTACTGGGCTTTGAACAACAAGGTCGCCGAGCACCAGGTCGAGGCGTACGGCGGCACCGGCTGGAACGGACCCAAAGGGGGTGTGATCTTCCACTGGGCGCCCGGTTCGCACTGGGAGCGCGACACACTCGCCAGCTTTGGTTTCACGGTCGGCCACATCGACGGCGAGCATCGGTGGACCGACACGATGTTCCCCGACTTCTTCGAGAAGCACGGGGGAGTGTACGGGATCAGTGTCAAGGATCGTCTCTCCGAGATCGGTCCGAAATCACAGGACGTCTGGTCGGAATTCCTGGAGTACGGCGGTGGGGAGCGGAGCCCTTACTACCGCTACCTATTCCACCGCGAGGCGGTCGTCGATCCAGTCGCCCGCAAGATCTACCTTCTGGGCGGTCACGGAGTGGCGTTCAGCTACACCTTCGAGCGCTACTACCACGAAGTGCGCGAGGTGCTCACCGATTGCCGCGCCATCGACTTTTTCGAGATGTACGACCTTCTGGGCCCGGGGTTCGCGGCGCGGGGAAACTGGGCGCGCCAGAACCCGCCGCCCGACGACATCAAGCGCGTCGGATTCGCGAATGACGAGGGCGTAGCCCCGGGGACGGCTGAGGCGAGCCGCTATGACCCCAATCCACCCCCTGTCCCGGTTCCCCCCGATCTACCAGACGCCGATGCGATGCGGCGTGGCCAGCGCGTCTACATGGCCCAGTGCGCGGTGTGCCACGGCGTCCGCGGAGATGGGGAGGGCTTCCTCGCGTCGGGATTCGACGACATGCCGCGGGACTTCCAGCGGGGCACATACAAGTTCCGAACAACCGCGACGGGAGAACTGCCGACAATCGAGGACATCGAGCGGACCGTCAGCAGAGGTGTCGAGCGCTCGAGCATGCCCGCGTGGAGCCAGTTCCTCACCAAGCAGGAGATCCACGACGTCTCACGCTACCTCGTCGTCTTCTCGGAGAGGTTCGTCGCAGCATGGCGGGTTGGCGAACGACCGACTCGGCTGAAAGTCAGCCCTCGACCTCCCGAACTCTCGGCGTCGGCTTCGAGGGGAGACGAAACCTACAGGGCTCTCCAGTGCCAGGCGTGTCACGGAGAGCACGGGCGCGGCGACGGTCCTTCCGCGCCGACACTCAGAAACGATTGGGACCAGCCTATCGCGGCCGCCGATCTCACTTACAAATGGTCGTTCAGAAATGGGCACGAGCCTGAGGACATCTACCGCACCTTGATCGGTGGTCTCAACGGCACCCCCATGCCGTCCTACGACTCCGCGCTCCCGGATGAGGCGGACCGATGGGCCTTGGTGGCACACATCCTCTCGCTCTCACCGGCGGAGCGACCGGCGCTCCACGTCGTTGATTTCGCGACGCAGCGACGGCAGCGGATCGGACCAGACGGTCGCGTCTTGCCGCCGGCAACGCCACGACACGGAGCCGACCGGTGACCTTGGCGACGCGAGTCAAATCGATCGGCGTTGCTCTGATTGCAATGGTGATTGTCTTCGCGATCGCGTGCTGGCTTGGAGCGAAACCGGCTGGGCGAGGCACACTCACAAACGTGGGTGGCGCTGCTAACGAGTGCACGTGTTCCCATCGGATCGAGCCCTGAGGTTGCTAGCCGATTTCGCCTCGACGGGTGCCGTTTCAGAATGACATGCAACATTTCAGAGTGCACGCAGACGGAAGAGCGCCCGAGGCGGGGTCGCACACCGCGTTCTTTCCCAAGTCACTAAAGAATCCAAGGTTTATCACGTCACTTGGTCCTCGCGTGAGTGCTGGTTCGGCCCTTGCAGTTCTGATGGGCGAACCGAGAGTAGAAGTGCCGCACCTCGAAGGAGGAATCGTGCAGCAGCAAAAAGTCAGGATCACCGACATCGACTCCCGCCGGCTCTGGAACCTCATCGAGGGTTCGCCATCCATGGATCGACGAGACGTCGACAACGTTGCGTCACTCGAGCGCCAGTTGGCCGACGCCAAGGTAATGCCGGCCAACCGTATCGGTCCGGAGATCGTCACGATCAACTCAGAGGTGCGCGTGACGAATCTCGACACTCACGAGACGATCGTCTTTCGAGTCGTCCTGCCCAGGGCTGCCGACGCAGCCACGCGGAGAATCTCGGTCCTCGCGCCTCTGGGTCGGGCAGTTCTGGGCCGTAAGGTCGGTGACCAGGTCACCTGGCGAACCCCCGGCGGCCTTCGCCTGCTTCGGGTGGATGGTGTTCTCTACCAGCCGGAGAGGACAGGCATCGACCTCGGGTGACGCCCGAGGTCGCTCCGACTGCATCGGGGAAATCTGCGCGACGGACGATGACGCAAGGAGCCCTGTAACCGTGAGAGTAGTTGTTGCTCCATTCGACTGGGAGACAATCATGAAGGACCACGCGCTCGGCTCGGTTTACCTACCTTTGAAAATCACGTTCGGCCTTGTGCCCCTGTTGGCCGGGCTCGACAAGTTCTTCAACCTTCTGGCCGATTGGGGGAGCTACCTGAGCCCGTCGGTCACGAGCATGCTTCCGTTCAGTGCCGCTACGTTCATGATGATCGTCGGCGTGATCGAAATGGCTGTCGGCGTTGCGATTCTGACGAAGTTCACCCGGCTGGGCGCATACGTGGCCATGTGTTGGCTCGTGTTGATCGCATTTAACCTGCTGTTTACGGGCGAGCTCGATGTGGCGGTGAGGGATCTGGCCATGGCCGTGGGCGCCTACAGCCTCGGCATCGTTTCTGGTCTCAGGGGACTCGAGTGGTTGCCTGGGCTAACGCGCCGATCGAAGGAGTCGCGGACTTATGCGACCACAACCCACTGAAGCCCTCCTCCGGACCGTTCTGTCGATGGTGCTGAACAGCGCGGCGGCCGAGGAAGTCAAACTCCGAGCGGTGCTTGACCGAGCGCTCGAATTGCCCTACTGCCTGCGCCTCGGCTTCCTACTTCGCGAGCTCAACGGGGAGACGAAAGGAAAAGCATGACCAAGCTGCGACAACTCCACGAGGAGTACGGCCAGAGCCCGTGGCTCGACAACGTCAAGCGTAGCTACCTGACTGGCGACAAACTCAAACGACTCATCGGCGCCGGAATCCGCGGTGTGACGACGAACCAGACCATTTTCACCAAAGCGATCCTGGAGTCGACCGACTACGACAACGAGTACGAGACCGCCATCCTCTCCGGCAGTGGCGTCAAGGAAGCCTACTGGCGCCTGGTGTTGTCCGACATTCGCGCAGCGCTCGGTCTACTGCGCCCGCTCTATGACGAGAGCATGGGCGCGGACGGCTTTGTGTCCGTAGAACTCGACCCCGCCCTTGCGGCCGACACGGTCCGGACGATCCACGCGGCACGGGAGCTCCACCGACGCATCAACGAGCCCAACCTGCTCGTGAAGATCCCAGCCACAGCGGAGGGTATCCCGGCCATCCAGCGGATGATCGCCGAGGGGCGGAGCGTCAACGTCACGCTGATCTTTTCGCTCGCACGCTACTGGCAAGTGATCGAGGCGTACCTGTCAGGCCTGGAAGAGCACGTTGCCACGGGCGGCGACGCCAGCGTCGTCCACAGTGTCGCGTCCTTTTTCGTGGGTCGGGTCGACACTGAAGTGGACCGCAGGCTTGATGCGATCGGCAGCGAAGAAGCCCTCGCGCTCCGAGGCCGTGCCGCCATCGCTCAGGCCAGAGTCGCCTACCGATCGTACCGGACCGCGTTCTCAGGCGGACGATGGGAGGCGCTCGCCCTCAGAGGAGGAAGGGTGCAGCGGCCCCTGTGGGCCTCGACCTCCACCAAGAGCGCCAAGTACTCCGATACCATGTACGTCGACAACCTGATCGGGCCTGGGACCGTCAACACGCTGCCCGAGACCACGATCGCGGCTTTCGAAGACCACGGCCGGTTGAGCCGCACGATCGACGCCAACGTGGACGAGGCCGTCGACACCATGGAACGAATCGCTGCGGTCGGCGTCGACCTCGCCGACGTCGGCCGCACCCTCGAAGCCCGGGGCGTCGCCAAGTTCGCCGAATCCATGGACGAGGTGATGACGATCCTGAAGACCAAAGCGACCGATCTTCGAACACGGCGATCAGAAACGGGAGAGCGACGCGAAATGCAGAAGAACGGGAGGAGCGTCCGATGACCAAGCATCTCTACACGATCATCCTGGCCGCAGGGGAAGGTACGCGCGTACGAGGTCTCACGAAGAACGCGGACGGCGTCTGCGTCCCCAAGCAGTTCTCCGTCGTGGACGGGGATCAGACGATTCTCCACTCGACCCTCAGTCGTGCGACACGACTCGTTCCGAACGACCGCGTCGTAGCTGTGGTTGCCGAAGAACACCGTCGCTGGTGGCGCGAGGACCTCGCAGGGCTGCCGCCGGAAAACATCGTGGTCCAACCGCTCAATCGAGGAACGGCAATCGGTCTTCTGCTGCCCTTTCTGAAAGTGCTGCAGCGTGATCCAGAGGCGAGGATCCTCGTCCTTCCCTCGGACCACCACGTCGACGACGAGGAGACACTCCGACGAGCGATCCTCGAAGCCCTCGAGTCCGTGAATCTCGATGCCACCGGCGTCGTGCTCCTTGGCGCCCTCCCTCAGGAGCCGGACACCGAGTACGGGTGGATCGTGCCGCGTGGCACCCTCGACAGCGTCCGAGGGGTGGTCACTTTCATCGAAAAGCCCGACAAAGCGACCGCCCGCACTCTGCTGGGTCAGGGCGCTCTGCTCAACACTCTCATTCTGGTCGCCGCCGGAAGATCACTCTTGCATTTGTACACTCGGCACCTTCCTGGAGTGCTGGGGGAGCTTCTCACCTGGCGAGACAACGCCATGTTCCCCGACCGTGAGCTCACGCAACTCTACAGTGCGCTCCCGAGCCACGACCTCAGTCGCGACGTCCTGACTCACTCCTGTGACCAACTGTCCGTACTGCCGATTTCGCATTGCGGCTGGAGCGATCTCGGGACCCCCGCGAGGCTTCGACTTTTCCAGAGGGAGCAGGCTTCCGCCTACGGAGCGATGCGAGGCGGCAGCCTGGCGTCGTCCCCCAGGTGATCCAGCCGCATCGCAACACAGGTGCCGACATGATCGTACCTCCTTGTTCCGGAACGCCGAGGGTCGCCACTCTCGCGCAGTTG
>DASPGQ010000251.1 GCA_035620555.1 Vicinamibacteria bacterium | reverse complement strand
AAGAGCGGTCTTCGCCGAAGAGTCGATCGCGGGCAGGAGAGCGGTGCAAGAGGCTCTCCTTTCTGGAGAAGGGGCATCGTTGCGGCGTGCGGCTTCTTGGGCTCGACGAAGGCCATCAGGTGTGTGTGTCTTTCCACGACCGCACCAACGGCTGCACGTATGATGCCCATTCCGGAGTTGATGAGGACCTCGTTCGAGGCGATCCAGCCGAAAGGTGTGGGAAAGCACAAGCCGCCAGGACGAAGACATCGAGATAATATCTTGCGATCGCGGCGAACATCGTCGCCCAACGGGCGAAGGGTTCAAGAGCCCCTTGCAGGAACCCGCAGCCGGACCAATGAGTCGGGCGCGACACCTTAGCGCTTTAGTGTTACTCTGGGTTCATGGAGAAGCAACGGAAGGATGGCGCGCGCCTCAACATTTACCTGCCCGATCGGGCGATGCGACGGCGGGTGAAGTCCGCGGCCGCGAAGCACGATATCTCGATTTCGGAATACTGCGTTCGAGCGATCGCGACCCAGCTTGCCAAAGAGGCCCAAGGGATGATCGACGAAGAACAAGACCGGGCGAGCAGGCTTGGTGAAGCCGTGCGGCGAGCCCGCCGCTTCCAGGCTACGGTCTTCGGCGGGAAGGTCTTCCAGGTCAGCTCGGCGGAGCTGATCGAAAACGCGAGGGGCGAGCGAGGTGTCCGTAGTGGAAGTCGTCGTTGACGCGAGTCTGGCGACGATGTGGTCGGTGCCCGAGCCACTGAGCGAGGCCGCGCTTCGCCGCGCCTCGCGGTGGGCCGAAGAGAATACGCGCATGATGGCTCCCTGCCTCCTGGTGGCGGAGGTGACGAACGCCATCTACAAGCGCGTTCGCCGCGCGGAGATGGATCTGAGCACGGCGCAAGCCGCGCTCTCCGTCGCTCTCGCGTTTCCGATCGATCTCGTCGAGGAGGCGAGCCTCCCTTCACGCGCTCTGGCGCTGGCGGACGAGCACCGTCGCCCGAACACCTACGACTGTCACTACCTGGCGCTCGCAGAACGCCATCGATGCGAGCTCTGGACCGGGGACGAGCGCTTTTACAATTCAGTTAGAGAGCGGCTGCCCTGGGTGAAATGGATTGGAAAAGTGGATGGGGAGTCGCCCGCAGAGCAGACTCGTTAGCCAAACCCGACCCCATCGCGAGCCTGAATAACCTCAGACGACCCATCATATCTTCAGACGAAAAAGCTTCCGCGCGTTTTCCTCGTAGATTTTCTTGCGAGCGCTCGCGCCGATCTCCATGGCCTCGACCGAGGCAATCGTTTCCCGATAGAGTCTCTCCCCCATCCGATCATCGTATGGAGCATCGGTAGCGAAGAGCATGTGATCCTCCCCGAAGAAGGCGAGAGCGCACATGAGAGCGGCCGTGTTTCCCTGGAGCACGGTGTCGCAGTAGAACATCCGGTAGTAATCGAGGGGCTCCCTCTCGAGGTTCCGCCCGTCGCTCTGATAGCCCATGTGGGCGCGGTGCAGGTCCCAGGAGAACTCGGCCCGCTTGTGAAAGTACGGGATCATTCCGCCGCCGTGATGGGTGAGCACTTTGAGTGTCGGAAGGTCCACGAGGACGCCGAAAGCGAGGCGGGCCATCGCCACCGAAGTAGCGTAGGGCCAGCCGAAGTTCGTGTACACGAGGTATTTGGATTTCTCCTCTCCGGGGTAGTCGGGCGTCTGGTCGGTTCTTCGCGGGTGGAGGACGACCGGCAGATCGTAGGACACCATGAGCTCGTAGAGCGGCCGAAACTCGGGGGAGTCGACGGGTCTCCCGTTGACATCGGTGAATATTTCCACACCGTGGAAGCCCAGCTTCTCGATCGAGCGCTCCGATTCTCTCAAGGTCGCCTCGATGTCGTTCATGGGAAGGCACGCGACCGCGCCAACGAAGCGATCGGGATATTTCCCAACGAGATCGGCCATTTCGTCGTTGGCCATGCGTGCGAGCTCTACCGTGTCCGCGGGCTTCGTGATGCTCTCGATGTTGGGCCCCGCGATTGTGAGGAGCTGCACGACGTCGGGGAACTGGTCCATGACCCGAAAACGCGCGTCGAGGTCGTGGAGGGCGGGCACCGCGCTCGAGTACTTGCGGTACTGGGAGCTGAAAGCGGCGCCCGCTCTGCGGTTCCTCTCCTCGAGATACCTTGCCGGCAGAACGTGAGCGAAGACGTCGATCTTCATGAGATTATCCTATATCTCGACGGTCCGCATCGAGACCTGCTGCCGCACGAGAAGCCCCGCGATGGCAGCCGCTCCGGCACCGATCGCAAGAGGGCTTCCGACGATGAGAGAGACGGCGGCGGCCCCGAGAAGTCCTCGCTGCCAGCCGGTGAGCCGGGCGCGCAGGTAGCCGACGAGAGCCGCCGCCACGGCAAGCATGGCAACGGCCGCGACAAGGCAACGCCACAAAATCTCCCCCGGAGCGCCGATCATCAAGAGCTCGGGGTGGTAGCAGAAGATGAAAGGGACGGCGAACAGGCCGATCCCGAGCTTCATCGCCTCGAAGCCCTGTCGCCAGATGTCGACTCCGGAAAACGAGGAGGCGATATAGAGGGCCCCTCCTACCGGCGGTGTGATGACGTGGCTGATACCCCAGTAGAGCACGAAGAGATGCGCCGCGATGACGGGAACGCCGAGCTCGGTAATGGCCGGCGCCACCGTGGTGGCCAGGAGCACGTAGGAGCCGATCGCCGGTACGCCCGTTCCGAGGAGAAGCGAGGCGAACGCCGTCAGTGCGAGGAGCAACAGCAAGTGCCCTCCCGAAGCCTCGACGAGCAGGATCGCGCCGCGCAGCGTCGCCCCGGTGATAGCGAGACTCGTGATGAGAATCCCCACGGAGCCGCAGATGATCCCGATGACGAGAGAGGTTCGAGCGGCTCTCTCGAAGGCGCTCACCAGCCGGGTCCCGGTGAATCGCGTCGACTTCCAGGGCAACGTCACGAGCAGGAGCGCCCCGATCGCATAGAGGGCGCTCTTGCCCGGAGGATAACGAAACACCGCAAGGGTGATGACGAGCACGACGAGGGGAACGAGAAAGTGCCAACCTTCGGCAAGGGTCTTCGATAACGGGGGAAGCTCCGATTTCGGAAGCCCACGGAGGCCGGCGCGGCGGGCCTCGAGATCCACGAGCGCGTAGAGGCTTCCATAATAGAGGGCGGCGGGAATGGCCGCGGCGAGGCAAACCTGAAGATAAGGGATATCGAGAAACTCAGCGACCAGGAAAGCGACCATCCCCATCATCGGTGGCAGGAGGATGCCGCCCGTCGACGCGACCGCCTCCACCGCGCCCGCGAAGGCCGGGCGGTAACCGGACTGCTTCATGAGAGGAATGGTAACCACGCCGGTCGTCGCGACGTCGGCGGCCGCGCTTCCGCTCACCGTGCCGAAGAGCCCGCTCGCGATGACCGCAACCTTGGCCGGCCCACCTGGCAAATGGCCGGCAACGGAAAGGGCGAGATCGATGAAGAACTTTCCCGCTCCCGAGACCTGCAGGAACCCTCCGAAGAGAACGAAGACCACGAGGATTCGGGTCCACAGGCTCATGACGCTGCCGAAAATCCCCTCGACCGAGAGATACAGCTCGCCGATCACGCGATCCAGCGAGTGTCCGCGCCCGTAAAGAAATCCGGGAAAGCGATCCGCGAAAAGCGCGTAGAAAATGGAGACAAGCAGGAGGACGGGCAGCACCGTGCCGGAGACCCGCCGGGTGCCCTCTAATAAAACGACGATCGTGGCGATGCCCATCAACATCTCGAGCGGTCTGGCCTGGGGAGCCGCCGTCTGAAGCTCGATGATGCGCGACGTCGGGGCGATGTAGAGACACCCGATCACACCGATTCCCATGAGGACGTAGTCGTACGTGGGGACGGGACCCACATCGGTCCTTCGGGCGCGTGCGAGGAGAAAGGTGAGAACGATGATCCCCGCGAGGCTCACGGCGCGATGGCTCTCCTCGAGCACGAAGAAGTAGCGAGTCGAGAAGGCACCGAGGAGATAGGCGAGCTCGTAGAGAAAGTAGAAGACGACGAAGGCGCTCGTCCCGCGAGACAGCCTGCGAGGTGCGCTCATTCGCTCGGGGAAAGCTCGTCGAGAAGACGCTCCTGCATGGCTTGGGCCTCGTCGGACCACACGCCGCGGTCCCGGTAGAAAAGAATGGCACCCGGGTGGTAGGGGACGATCGAGTGGAGTGCCACCGCGCGGTCGATGTGCATATCGCGAAGCGACGGATGGGCCTGAGCGAACTCGTCGAAATGATCGTAGATCGCTTCGAGAACCTGGTACACCACGTCGTCTTCGAGATCGGCTCGTGCCTGGAGCGCGGTGCTCGCGGCGAGCACGGGAACGTCCCGGGTCACCATGCCGCCGTTGTAGCCTTTGGGACAGACGGCGGGATAGACCGAGGGATATTTGCGGTTCACTTCGAGGGCACAATCCTCGGGGATATCAAGCATCTCGAATCCGACCGAGCTATGGAGGATCTCCATGGCCTGATACTGCGTCGAGCAGGAGTAGGCGTCCACCCGCCCTGCCTTCAGCGCTTCGGCCCGATCCTCCGGCGACGGCGAGGGGATCGAGACGATCGTGTCGTGGAGCCCGTAACAGTCGAGCACGTGCTTGGCCGCCCAGTAGAAGACTCCGCTGCTCTTCGTATCCCACATCACCTTCCTGCCCGCGAGGTCCTCGAGCCGCGAGATTCCGGAGCGGGGGCTGGTGAAGAAAGCGAACATGATCTCGACCCCGGCGGCCACGACACGGATGGGAGTGGGCCCCACGCTCTCGTAGTACTCCGCGCCCCGGTTCGCGAGAGCCATTTCCGCCTGGCTCACGAAGATGAAGTCGAGCTCCCGTTTCTGGAAGAGAGGCATCGCCGCGACGTGCGATTTCGTCGGCTCGACGAAGGCCATCAGCGGTGTGTGTTTTTCGACCATGGCGGCAACCGCCGCCGCCTGTACGTACTGAGTCCCCATCCCGGAGTTGATGGCGATCTCGGTACGGGGCGATCCGTCGGGCGAACGCGGAGAAGCACAGGCCGAAAGGAGAATCGTCGAGACGACCGCTGGAAAAGATCGTCGCGCCATCACGCGAACATAGTCGCCCGCCTGCAGTTAGGTCAAGTTAGGTTACCATGCGCCATGATTCGATCGAGCTCGCTTGCCGGTTCCTTGCTCGTCGCGAGTCTCGCTGTCTCACAGCCCGACTCGGGCGCCGATCTCGTTCTGCGAAACGGCATCATTCTCAAGATGGACGACTCGCGCCACACCGCCGAGGCCATCGCGATCGACGGAGAGCGTATCGTCGCCGTCGGTTCGAGCGCGGATATCGAGAGGTGGATCGGCCCCGTGACCCGGGTGATCGACCTCGCGAGAAAATCCGTCATACCGGGCCTCAATGAGACCCATATCCACGTTCGCGACCTGGGCTTTCAGCAGCATTACGCCGTCAATCTCGAGGAGGCCCTCAGCATCGAAGATGTGCAGCGGATGCTCCGCCTGCGGCTCGAAGAGCTCCAGGCCGCGGGAAAGCTCGGGGGATGGCACTATCCTTCGACGGGCGAAACGGGTCCGTGGCTCTTCGGTCTC
>DASPGQ010000250.1 GCA_035620555.1 Vicinamibacteria bacterium | reverse complement strand
AGAAGGTCATGTCGCCACCAATGCCGCCGGAGGGTACGGCCAGATACTGCGTGCCGTCGAGCTCGTAGGTAATGGGGCTGCCGATGATGCCCGAGCCGGTCTGGAACTGCCAGAGGAGCGTTCCCGAACGCGCGTCGAAAGCCATGAAGTAGCCGCGCATGTCTCCGGTAAACACGAGCCCGGTGGCGGTGGCTACGGCACCGGCCCAGAAAGGTGCCGGGCTCACCGCGCGCCACACCACCTTGCGCTCCACCACGTCGAAGGCGACGAAGTTGCCGGGATGGTCGCTCGTCAGATACTGCTGATAGTCGGCGCCCAGATACCACTCACCGTCGGTCGGGGGTCCGAACCGGTCCTCGGCCCAGAATCGATATCCCATGGCCCACTGGTTCGACATGAAGAAGAGGTAACCGAGCTCTGGGTTGTACGCCAGAGGCTGCCAGTCGATCGCTCCCTCGAGACTGGGAATGATCGGACCGACCTCGGGGCCGCCCGATTCGGCCACCATGTCGGGATTCACGTCGGGACGACCGGTCTCGGGATCTAGACCGAAGGCCCAGTTGATTCCGGGAACGATGGGCTCGCCGTAGATGAACCTGCCATTCGTCCGATCGAGCGCATAGAAGAAGCCATTCTTGTCGTGATGGAACAGGGCCTTGAGCAGTCCGCGGTCACCGAGCACCACATCCGCGAGCACCGGAGTGCTCACCGCATCGTAGTCCCAGCAATCCCACGGTGTGTACTGAAAGCCCCATTCGATCGTGCCGGTGTCGACCTCGATCGCGATGGTCGCGGCCGTCCACTTGTTGTCGCCCTTGCGCACGTGACAGTTCCACGGCGCCGCGTTTCCGGTATTCCAGTACACCAGGTTGAGGTCGCGGTCGTAAACACCCGTCGTCCAGGTGGGCCCACCTCCGTTCTTCCAGGTATCTCCTGGCCAGGTCTCGTTGCCGGGCTCGCCCGGGCCCGGGATGGTGTAAGCCGTCCATCGCAGAGCACCGGTCTCGGCGTCGAAAGCCTTGACGAAGCCCCGGATTCCGAACTCCCCGCCAGCGACACCCGTCAGCACCATATCCTTGACCGCGAGGGGTGCCCCGGTGATGCTGTAGCCCTGTTCCCAGTCGATGACCTCCGTCTCCCAAGCGACCTCGCCCGTTTCCCGGTCGAGGGCCACCACGCGCGCATCCATCGTGCCGACGAACACGAGCTCGCCTAAGAGAGCCACGCCGCGGTTATTCGAGCCGCAGCAGTAGACCCGTTCGACATCGTCACCGATCTTGGGATCGTAGCTCCATTTCTTCTTGCCGGTTCGCGCGTCGATAGCGAACACTCGAGACCCATCGGCCGAAACGTAGAGCACCCCCTCGTGAATCAGCGGCGTTGCCTGCAGGCCGCGGTTCTCACCCCCGGTAGTGAACACCCAGGCGGGATGTAACCGATTGACGTTGGCCGGCGTGATCTGATCGAGCCGGACGAACCGCTGGCCGAAGTAGTCGCGCCCGTAGGTGAGCCAGGACGAGTTGTCGTCCGCTGCCTTATCCAGTTGCGATGCCGTGACCGGTTGCGGCTCTGCCTCTGAGCACCAGAACGCCGCCGCCACGAACGCACAACCAACGGGCACCCAACGCATGAGCTACTCCTGTTTCGCCTCCGCCTTCTCCCGCACGCCGTCCGTTTCCGCGAGCACTTCGCGTACGACCGCCTTCACCAGGTCGCGGTTCGGACCGCTGTCCACCCGGAAAGGTGCGCTCGCCTCGCCAAAGTAGACGCTTCGGTGGGGGAAGGGAATCTCGATCCCTAGCTCGTCGAACTTCTTCTTGATGCGGCGATTCATCTCGCGCCCGATCCTGAACTGGTGGGTTGGTCGCGTCTTCAGACGCGTCTTGATGACGACCGCCGAGTCCGCGAACTTATCCACGCCGAGGACTTCGAGTGGCTCGAGGATGTCGTCCTTGTAGGCTTCTTCATGCATCATCTCCTCGGCCAGGCCCACGAGGACCTCGGTGACACGATCGGTATCTTCCTTGTAGGCAACGCCCACGTCGAAGACATAGAACGAGTACTTGCGCGTCATGTTCGAGAGGCTCTGAATGTTTCCGTTCGGGAAAACATGCACCACGCCGTCGAGACTGCGGAGCACGGTCGTCCTCAGATTGACTTCTTCAACGAGTCCGCCGGTTCCGTTGATGACCGCGATGTCGTTCACCCGGACCTGGTTCTCGAGCAGCATGAACAGGCCGCTGATGACGTCCCGTACCAGATTCTGAGCGCCGAAGCCAATGGCGAGGCCGGCCACGCCCGCGCCGGCGAGCAAGGGACCGATGTCGAAGCCGATCTCCTTCAAGGCCATCACCACCGCCACCGCCCAGATCACTACCATTACCGCCTTGCCGACGATGGCGATGATCGTACCCGCCCGTTTGTCGAGCTCGGTGGTCGTTCCGCCAGCCCTCTCCTGCATGGCCGTGACGATGCGCAGCTTCAACCCCCTGATCACGCGCCTCGCGATCCGGTTGGCGACGTAGGCGAAAACGAGGATGAAGCAGAAACGCAAAAAGTTCGCCGCGAAGGGGTACATTCGTTCTGCAGTGAAGAAATCCGCGAAAGTTTGCAAGAAGCTCATCGTGTCTCGCGCGCACGATATATCCAGGAGCCAGAGCAGGCAAGGCTCACTTCCGGGGTCAACCTCAAGTATTACTTTAACTCACTCGGT
>DASPGQ010000249.1 GCA_035620555.1 Vicinamibacteria bacterium | reverse complement strand
GGTCGTCCATGCGCTGTCTTGACTCCTCGACCACGATATTGTTCACGACACTGTGTACGCCTTCGGTAGCTTGGGCGAGACGTTCCGCTCCGAGCTTGTCCTCGGCATGGTCGACCGAGCCTTCGAGGGTGACGCGGTCACCCGTGACATCGCCGCGGATATTCTTCTCCCGTAACCGGGGATGTTTTGCAAGCGCCGCCATCACGCTTGTCTCGATTTCCAACTCGCCCACGCGCCGCCGGAGCTCCTCGAGCTCCGAGTCGGGGCGCACACCGGGCACGACGTCGAGCTCGTTTCTTATTTCGGCCCTGCTCGCGACGTCCTCGGCGATCGCCTCGGCGAGCTCTCGAATCTCGTTGGCGGGGACCTGTCCTCTCAACGTCACCACACCGCCTTCGGTGTCGACATCGATATCGAACGCGGACACTCGGTTGGACAGCATGAATGCCGCCTTGACCCTCGCCGTGGTTGCCGCTTCTTCCGTGGTCTTTCGCGCTTCTTGAAACGTCCGCCCCAAATCCACGCCCTGCCAAAGCGCGACGCCGACAGCCCCGGCGAGGATCAACACGAGGACTCCGAGGGTGACTCTCCATCCGCCACGACCTGCCGCTTTCGTATCCTCTTCACTATCCATCCGAAAGCTCCTTACTATCCATCCGAAAGCTCCTTGCCTCGCACGTTATCGGAGCGCCATCCGCAGATCGATACGGCGACTTCCGTAGAATGAGCGGGGATCTCCCGTAGCACTCCCATCCGAGCGCGAGGATTCCGGGGGTTCTGCGCTCGCCGATGATGGTACCGAAACGATGCCTGTGCGGCGTCGTCCGGGCGCCCGGGATTGTCAAGCTTCGATGATGTCGTTGCGGATCGCGTAACGTACGAGCTCGCTCACGGAGTGAAGATCGAGCTTTTGCATGATGTTCGTTCGATGGGTCTCGACGGTCTTCACGCTGATGTTCAGCAGAGCGGCGACTTCCTTGTTAGCCTTGCCCTCGGCGAGAAGCTGAACCACTTCGCGTTCTCGAGGCGTCAATTGCTTGGGGCCTCTAGACTTTCCCGGGGCCCCGCCCGAAAGAAAACCCGCGAGAACGATCTCGGATACCTTCGAGGTGAAAAACGGTTCGTGCTTCGTAAGAGATTCGACCGCCGCGAGGAGATGGCGGATGGCATCCGACTTCAAGAGATAGCCTCTCGCTCCGGCGTTGAGGACCTCACGGATGAGACTCTCCGATTCGTGCACGGTCAGAATCAGAATCTCCGCTTCGGGAAACCCTTTTACGATCTGCCGCGTCGCCTCGAGGCCGTTCAGCTCCGGCATGGCGATGTCCAGCACGACGACATCGGGCTTCAGGTGCAGCGCCATCTCGACGGCCTCCCTGCCGGTCGCCGCCTCACCCGCGACCTCGCAATCGGGCGCGTCCTCGAGGACGCGTTGCAAGCCCGCGCGGATGATCTCGTGGTCATCGGCCAAGAGGACGCGTTTGATACTCATTTTCTTGGATGCTCCTTCACGATAGCACTGGACGGCTTCACGCTCCAAAACGGGTCCGCGAGGCCCCACAGAGGACGCTCTCAGCCGAGCCGCGCCCGGGAATCGGGCTTTTCCAGCTCGAGGATCGCCGAGCCGGCATGAAATACCGTGATCGCTCCCGATGATTCAGAGACCACCACGGCGGTGGCCTCTGATACCGCTGAGATGGATGCCGCAGCAGCGTGCCTTGCACCGAGGCCCGGGCGCAAGGAGGCGCGTCTCGCCGGAGCGTCGAGGTAGGTGCCCGCCGCTTCGACGACACCCTTCTTGTCGATTATGAACGCGCCGTCCATCGCCGCGTACTCCCGGAGCGTCTCGACGAGATCCGGGTCGTGGATGTTGCGTGCCTCTTCGGGATGCCCTCGGCAAGGATTTAACACGAGCTGGCGGAGGAACGTGGAGAGCTCGCTGACGTTGCCGAGGACGAAAATCGTTCCGATGGGCTTTCCCTCGCGTCCCTCGGCCGCGAATCTCAGGGCGATGTCCATGATCCTCGCGAACTCGCGTACGGGAACGAGGTCGGGGATCGTGGGCAATTCGTGATCATGAAACCAGGGGAAATCGCGCAGCGCGTTGGCCACGAGCAGCGTGTCCAGCCTTTCCGACCCGACCACACCGGACAGGCACAAAATGGTTTCGGAACGACCGAGATAGCCGTTGAGGACGGCAAGAAACAGGGCCAGTTTCATCTGGCTCATACGCGTCAGAACCGTGGTCTCGGGGATGATGAGCACGGTGTGGTTGGACTTGTGGGATTCAGGTAGCTCCAGCGCCCCCCGGCTCAGCCAGATGATCGACTCGCCTCTTCGGCTATGCTCGACGAGACGGATATCGTGCAGCTCGTCCGCCTGCACCAGCATCTTGTGGATGCCCAGCGATCTCGCTAGCTCGAAAGCGGCTCGAACGAGATGTCTCGATTCGAGGCTCTCGTCCAAATCTCCTTTGGTTTCGGGCGGTTGAGTACGCATCTCCAAGAGGAAACCTCATCCCGAGCCCACATTCCATACAGCATTCCAGTGAATTTCCTAGGAAACTCACCGTAGACGACTGCGCTCGAGGAGAATGTGAAGCCCGATTGGGCTCAGCAGAGTCGTGATGACCGGATGATCACCACAGCCGAAAAAAATGCTCGACGAGGGGAGAGGGTGGCTCGGGTTGCCGTAGGCGCTAGGTCAGTTACTACTCGGGG
>DASPGQ010000248.1 GCA_035620555.1 Vicinamibacteria bacterium | reverse complement strand
ACGGCTTCTACCCGCGGTTCATGTTCTTCGCCTATTCGAACCTGCTGTCCATCCTGCACGTGGGCGAGATCCCAGCGGCGGTCCGGCTGCCGTTCTTCATCGTCTTGTGGGGAATCTACGTTCTGATTGCCGCGCTCGTGGGAGCGCTCTCGGCGAGCGACCGTCGATTGGACCGGTTTGTGATTAGCGGTGGCATCGCGCTCTTCGCCGTTTTCAATGTTTTCTATTCGACCTGGCATCCGCACTTCGCCGACATCGCCGAGCCGACCCACGTGGACACGCTGGTCACCTTCTACCTCCTTTCGGCCGTCTATTTCTTCGTCGAGAAGGAGCCCCTCTGGTTCCTCATCTCTTGCTTCTTCGCCTCGCTCTCGGTGTCGAACGGGATCGGATTGACACTCTTTCTGTTGGCGACGCTGTTCTGGACGGAAAAAAAGAAAAAGCGGGTGGTCCTACTCGCTTTGAGCTTTCTGTTCATCTACGGCGCGTACCTCGGATTGGTGGCGATCTACGACCGGTTTCATCCCCTCGGACCCCACAGGTGGTCCGTAATGGGCATGCTCGACTACTTTTCATGGACCGATCTCCTGGAGCCCGCGCGTTACGTTCCTCATCTCAAGTACTTGCTCATGATGACGGGCGTCCTTCCCGTTCTCTTCGCTCCCTGGGTCGGGAAAAAGGACGGCCTCTCACGCGCCGTCTTTCTCACGGCAACGGCGTACGTCGTGGCGGTCTTCTTCTTCGGAAGGTACAACCCCCACTACTTCACCAGCGTGGCCCTTCTCTTTCTGGTTCCTTTCTCGAGAACGCTGCAATCGATGGATCCACGTAAGGCCCGCTACGTCAAGGTGGCCTACCTGGCATGCGTGATCGCCATCGCGGCGGCGATCTTCCCCTTACGCTATGTCGTGAATCAGGAAGCCAGGGCTCTGGGAGCTCGAACCTGCATCGAGGCAACCGATTACCGGACCCAGGTCGACCTCGCGGAATCGATTTACCGCCTCTTCCCTTTTCGGAGATACGGGATAGGTCACCACACCCTCGTCTTCTATGCGGCGAAGGGAACCTGCTCTCGAGGCGAATACGACTACATCTTGAGCGCGCAGGAAAACCGCAGAGAGAGAGAGGGTTACGTCCGGGCCGGGCCCACCGACCTCCTCGTGAGAATCGGCATCGAGCGAGCCGTACCTCCAACGAGAAAATACAACGGAAACTCTCGATTCCTGTTGAAGGAGGTCTACCGGCGGAATCGATGACGGATGACTCACTCCCCGATCTGGAATAACATAGCGCCCCGGATGAATCTCCTTCGACGCGCGGCGCTCATCCCATCGGGAATAGCCTTTTGAAGACCGGGATCGCTCGAGACGTCGAGAGCTCGAAATCCGCCGTCGATTCGAGCGAGCGGGCGCCTGCCTCCAAGCCTGCCCGCTCCAGGCCGTCGCTCTTCATCACCGGCGCGACCGGCTACGTCGGTCGGCGTTTGTTGGAGCGGTTGGAACTGACGCGCTACGCGCGGGTGGCTTGTCTCGTCCGGGACCCGTCCGCTCTCGCGCTCCACCATACATCTGCTTCCGGATTCGATCTCGTCGGTGGAGATCTCGGGACGCCGGCCACTTATCGGGACGCTCTTCGAGGCTGCGACACCGTGATCCATCTGGCGGCAGTAACCGGGAAGGCAAAGCCCGCGGATTACTTCCGAGTGAATCGAGAGGGCACAAGGGCGCTGGTCGACGCCGCCAAGACGGCGGGTGTGCGCCAGCTGCTTCACGTCAGCACGATCGCGGTGAAGTATCCGGACGAAAGACGTTACTTCTACGCGCACTCGAAGCGCGAGGCGGAGCAAATCGTCGCCCGAAGCGGCATGGCCTACACGATTCTTCGGCCTACGATCGTGACCGGCCCCGGATCGCCCGTGGCCGAGGGGCTTGCCCGGATGGCTGGCGGGTGGCTCATGCCCGTATTCGGTGACGGCACGACCCAGGTCCAGCCCATCTTCGTCGACGATCTGATCGACTCCATCGTGTCGATCCTCTCGGACGGCCGCTTCCGGGGAGAGATCATCGAGTTGGGTGGTCCCGAGGTCATGACCATCGAAGAGCTCATGAGATCGATCGGGCGGGCTCGATTCGGTCGGGCG
>DASPGQ010000247.1 GCA_035620555.1 Vicinamibacteria bacterium | reverse complement strand
TCGACGAAGATTTTCTGAAGAAGCTCGAGTACCTGAAGCTCGTCTCGAACCGCATGCTGCCCGGGCATTTGCGGGGAGAGCATCGCGCACGCAAGAAAGGCAGCGGCGTCGAGTTCGCCGACTACCGCCCCTACGTGAGCGGCGACGATACCAAAGACGTCGATTGGAAGGCGTTCCTGAGGCTCGATCGGCTCATCTTGCGCATCTTCGACGAGGAGGCAGATCTGCCAATCTATTTGTTCGTCGATTCGAGCCGGTCGATGGGCTTCGGGGAGCCCCCCAAGTTCGACTACGCCAGGAAGGTCGCCGCGGCGCTCGCCTATATCGGGCTTCTGAATCTGGATCGGGTGAGCGTAATCGGCTACGCGAACGGAGTCACCGAGCAGATCGCTTCGAAACGGGGCCGCAATCAGATCTGGAGAATCTTCAACTTCCTCGACCGAATGCACCTGAGCGGCGAGACCTCCTTGCACCAGACATTTCGCACCTTCTTCGGTACCAAGCGTCGTCGCGGCCTGGTGGTCATCGCGTCGGACTTCATGGATCCGGCCGGTTTCTCAACGGCCTTCGATTTCGTACGTTTGTTCCGCCACGACGTGTTCGGCGTCCACATCCTCAGCCCCGAGGAGATGAGGCCGCAGTTCCCCGACGAAGCCTTGCTCGTCGACTCGGAGAATGGAAGCTCCGAACGGCTCCGGATGTCGCCTACACTCGTTGCCGCCTACGAGCGCGAGATGACGAATCACCAGCGTGCACTCGAGGCTTATTGCTCCAAGTACGGGTGGGGGTACGTGCGAACCGAGACCCGGATTCCATTCGAAGATCTGATCATCCAGATCTTCAGACAGGATCGATTCCTCAGATAGAAATGACTTTCCTGCAGCTCGGCCTGTCAACGATGGTCCTCGTTCTCCTTTCGACCGCCGCGGCCATCGTCTTCCTCTACTGGCTGAAGCCACCCCCGCAACGGGTGCTCGTGCCCTCGATGCTGATCTGGAGCCGCGTGCTCAAAGAGCGCAAGAGTCGATCGGACTTCTGGCGCTGGCTCGTGTCTCTCCTCATCGCCCTCACGGTGGGTCTCGCTATCGCGTTGTCGGTGGGCCGTCCCGAGATCGAGGCTCTGTCGGGAACCGCACGCCGCATTGCCGTCGTGGTCGATAATTCCCCCACGATGGCCGCCCGGTCGTCGTCGGGCCGTACCCGTTTCGATCTGGCTCTCGATCGAGCTCGCGAGCTGGTGCGGCAGGGGAGCTCGGCAAGCCGCTACCTGGTGGCGGACACCGCCGGGCACGTGCCCGGTGGCGAGTACACGAGCCGGCGGGTGGCGCTCGAGCGCATCGACCGGCTGCAGGTTTCGCTCGGAGGGAAGAGCGCGTTTCCCCCGAGGGATCTGTTCGGCGACTCCGAGGTCTTCTTCGTCACCGATGGGGTTCTGGTCTCGAAGATTCCCGAGCGCGTCACCATCGTTCCGGTTTTTCAGCCCGTGGCCAATGTGGGCATAACCGCTTTCGATCTTCGGGCCGTCCCGGCAAATCCCACGCGCTTCGAGGCCTTTCTCGAGGTCGCGAATCATTCCGCCGAGGCTCGCCGAGTCGCGGCGCAAGTCGACGGCGCGGGAGGAGCCTCTCTGAAGCGCACCTTCTCCCTCGGGCCCGGTCAGGTTCGGGGCGAAATCCTGGACCTGGCGCAATTCTCCTCGGGGCCCGTCAGAGCTCTCATCGACTCCGAAGAGGACGGTTTCGAGCTGGACGACGTGGCCTATGCCTATCTCGGCACGCCGAGGGTGCTGCGGGTGGCTCTGGTGACGACGGGAAGCTCCTATCTGGAGACGCTTCTCCGGCTCGACCCTCGGATCGAGCTTCAGGTCGTCGCTCCGTCCAACCTTTCGACCGCATCGGAGCCCGACCTCTTCGTGTTCGACCGCTTCGCTCCGGACGCGCCTCCGTCCGCGCCCGCCATTGCTTTCGATCCCACGCCCGTCGGCTGGTTGGGAAAGCACACGGGACGTGAGCTCGCCGGGCTTTCGCTTTCGGGAACCGAGCGAGAACATCCCGTGATGGCGAACGTCTCGCTCGTGGACGTGGTCGTCGAACGGGTTGCGGCCGTCGAGGTGGGGGACTTCGACGTGCTAGTGGGTACGGAGCTCGAGCCGCTCATCCTCGCCGGCGACGTTCCGGTGCGGTTCGTTCATGTAACCTTCGACCTCGCCCAATCCAACCTTCCGCTTCAGGCGAGCTTTCCGATCTTTCTTTCGAACGCGGTGAGCTGGCTGACGGGGACCGAGGTCTTGAGCTCCCCTCTCGGTACCATTGCGCTTGCGCTTCCCGGTGCCGCGGTGACCGACCTCGAGGGGCACGACGTGCCCGTGCGGGCGTCCCCGTCGGGGACATCGTTCGCCCCCGACGCGCCCGGTCTGTTTTCCGTTCGTAGTGGCGGCGGAGAAGTCGTGGTGTCTGCCAACCTCCTGAACCCGGGTGTTTCGAACGTGAATGCTTCGTCGCTGACCGAGGCCCAGCTCGATGAAGGATTCGAATCGATGCGCGACGAATCCACCGGAGAGCTCTGGCTGGTTCTCATCGGAGTGGCATTCGCTCTCGTGGTGGTCGAATGGTGGACGTACCACCGCCGGATGACGGTCTGAGCCAGCGTTCGCTTCGCGTCGCGGCACTGGGCTACCATCCCCTGGATGGACACGAGCCGGGTTCGTGTACGCGTGGCCCCGTCACCCACGGGTGACCCCCACGTCGGAACGGCCTATCAGGCTCTCTTGAACTACGCTTTCGCTCGCAAGAAGGGCGGCGCCTTCATCTTGCGCATCGAGGACACGGATCGAGCCCGGTCCTCGCCGGAATCCGAGAGGAGGATTCTCGAGTCCTTGTCCTGGCTCGGCCTTTCGTGGGACGAGGGGCCGGACGTCGGAGGACCTCATGCTCCGTACCGCCAGAGTGAAAGGCTCGCCATCTACCGGGAGCACGTCGAGCGTCTGCTCGCCTTAGGACAAGCCTACCGGTGTTTCTGTTCCCGGGAGCGTCTGGAAGAGATGCGCGCCGCGAATCGCGACGAGAAGCATTTTCCCGGCTACGATCGGCATTGTCGCGAGATCCCCCTGGAGCGCGCCGAGGCGCGCAAGGATGAGCCCCACGTGGTTCGAATGAAGGTCCCGCTCGATGGCGAATGCCGGATGGTCGACCTCCTGCGGGGAGAGATCGTGAAGGATTGGGCGACGGTCGACGATCAGGTCATCCTCAAATCGGATGGATATCCGACCTATCATCTCGCGAACGTGGTGGACGATCACTTGATGGAGATCACCCACGTCATTCGTGGGGAAGAGTGGATCAACTCGGTTCCGAAACACCTGATGCTCTACGAGATGTTCGGCTGGCAGCCCCCGGTGTTTTGCCATCTGCCGCTTCTGCGGAACAACGACGCCAACAAGTCGAAGCTCTCCAAGCGCAAGAACCCGACTTCGATCGACTACTATCGTAGAGCGGGATTCCTCCCCGAGGCGATGGTGAACTTCATGGGCATCCTCGGCTGGACCCGGGCAGAGGGCGAAGAGAAGTTCTCCCGCGACGAGTTCGTCGAGCACTTCGTGCTCGAGGCGCTTTCGCTCGGAGGCCCCGTTTTCGATGTCGAAAAGCTCAGGTGGTTGAACGCTCGCTACATACGTGAAGACTACGACGCCCAAGGGCTCGTCGCTCTTCTCCGTCAGTGGGCCCTGTCCGACGAGTCTCTCGAGCGCATCGCGCCGCTCGCGCAGCCTCGGCTGGAGACGCTCTCCGACTGGGGCTACCTCACGGCATTCTTTTTCGCCGACGGGGTTCCGCTGGATCCCTCGGAGCTGACGCTCAAAGGCAAGACTCGTGAAGAGCTGGCGGGGGTCTTCCAGACGGCGATTTGGCTCCTGGAGTCGGCCCGGGATTTCTCGGACGACGCCATCGAAGCGGTCTTTCGCGAGCTCGCGGCGAAGCGCGACGTCAAACTGAGAGATCTCACCCGCCCGTTTTACGTGGCGATGACCGGTTCCCCGGCGTCCACGCCGCTCTTCCGTTCGATGCAGCTCCTGGGCCTCGACCTCGTGCGGATGCGGCTGCGCCGGGCCATCGAGGCTCTCGGAGGGCTATCGGCCAAGCGGACGAAGGAGCTGGAGCGCGACTATCTACGGACTTTCGAGCCTATCCTCGATCGCAGGGACGAGACGTAATGGAGACGACATGATGAACGAGGGCAACGCCCGCATCGAGCTCGCCGCGGCCTATCGACTCGCGGTTCGACACGATTTGTGCGAAGGGATCAACAATCACTTCACCGCCCGGGCGGGGGAGGACCGCTTTCTCGTCATTCCTCACGGTCTTCATTGGAGCGAGGTCACGGCGAGTCGGCTTCTCCTCGTCGACGGCCAGGGGAACGTCCATGGAGGCGAGGGCGAGGTCGAGCCCTCGGCGCTCTACATCCATTCGCGCATCTTGCGTGCGCGGCCCGAGGCGGGGGCGGTGCTCCACACGCATCAAACCTACGCAACGGCGATCACCTCGCTCGACAACGGGCGGCTCCTTCCCGTGAGCCAGAACGCTCTCCGCTTTCACGGACGCATCGCCTACGACGATAACTATCAGGGGGCCGCGGACCACGACGCCGAAGGAGAGAGACTAGCGTCGATCTTGGGCACGAAGGATGTGCTGTTTCACGCGAATCACGGTGTCATCGTGGTTGGCCCGAGCGTCGCCAAGGCCTACGACGATCTCTACTTTCTCGAGCGCGCCGCCAAGGTGCAGATTCTCGCTCAGGCGACGGGCAAGCCCCTCCGCTTCGTGCCCGACGACGTCGCTCGCGTCTACGTGCGTCCGGACCGTCCCAACAACCTGGACAAGCAGGCCGAGGAGCACTTCGCTGCGCTGAAGCGGATTCTCGATCGAGACGAGCCCGACTACGCGAGCTGACGGAAGTCGACGACGAGGAGGATCAGAAAACGCGCGAGAACCCAGGTACAATGCATTTGTATCTATAATCATCTCGCCGGCGTCGTGGGCAGAGAGGAGTTGCTGCAATCATGTCGCTGAACCTACGCAACGAGGATACGCGCCCGTTCGCAAAGACGATGTTTCTCGAGGGACGGCTCGACACCAACACCGCCGGGGGCTTCGACACCGAGTTGGACACGGTGTTGGAATCGCCCATCAAGGTATTGGTGCTCGATCTGGGCGAGCTGGAATACCTCAGCAGCGCCGGTATTCGCTCCCTATACCGCGCCCAAAAACTCATGAAGGGACGCGGCGGCAAGACGCTCATCGTCAATCCTCGCCCTTCGGTCAAGAAAGTCTTCGACATCGTGAAGGCGGTCGACTTGAGCTCCGTTTTCGCCAGCGTCAAAGAGCTCGACGACTACCTGGATGTCATTCAGCAGAAAGGCGAAACGGAGTGAAGTTTCCTCCGAGCGAGCTTTAGTTTCGTGAAAAATGGGGGTTCAAAGAATTGAACAAAACCCTGGGCTGGTCCGTATCGTCTATAGTTGGTGAGTGAGGCCCTCGGAGGCTCAGGAGAGTCGATAATGTCGTTCATCAAGAAGTTGTTTGGCGGGAAAACGGAGCCCAAGAAGAGGGTCCGCATCTGCGTCGAGTGTGGCATGCCGGTCGGGGAGCACAAGGAATGGTGCGCGATCCTGAAGGGCCAGCAAGCCATGGCCAAACGGGCCGATGCGGCTGGAGGAGCCTGACCGCTTTCCCAGTTGAGCGCTCCTGGCGCGGGCCCGAGCCTGCACCGTCGCCGGAAAAATTGTCCTAGCCGTTTCGACTGACGGGTTGCATCCGTTCCCTTCATCGCTTACTCTCGCCCGGAAATCCACGGGAGCCTTTTCAATGGGAGAACGCCTGTCGCCCGTTCGTGACGGCGACCGTGTCCCGCTGTCGACGGGGCCGGGTGTTCGGCCGCGTCCGAGCTCGCGCGAGTAACGCGTCTGACCCGCTCCATCGATCTCGAGGGCGCCATCGCCGCTGCCGGCATCGTCGATCTGGCATCGAGGCTCGTCCAGATCCCGAGCCACCCCGGCATCGACCGCCAGGAAGAGGGAGTCGTCAGGGCTCTCGAAGGCTTCCTCGTAGAAGCGGGGCTCTTCTGCCGTCTGGTGGAAGTGGCCCCGGGCCGCCCCAATCTTTACTGCACCCTCGATAGCGGGAGATCGGGACGCCATCTGATGCTGTGCGGCCACACCGACACCGTCCCATTGAACGCCGCCGGGCCGGGGGTCGGGTTTTCCGGCGAGATTCGCGACGGTCACCTTCTCGGCCGTGGTTCCGCGGACATGAAAGGTGCGCTCGCGGCGATGGCGGGTACGCTGGTCGCGCTTCACCGAGCGGGCGCCCTGGAGACGGGAGCCGTGACTCTGGCCGCGGTCATCGACGAGGAGATGGAAAGCCTGGGCGCCGAGCACCTCGTCGGGACCGGAGAGCGCGCCGACGCCGCGATCGTGGGTGAGGCGACGAGCAACGAGATCGCCATCGGTCATCGAGGGCTCGAATGGCTCGAGATCGAGCTTCGCGGTCGCTCCGCCCATGGTGGTGCGCCCGAGGCGGGCGTGAGCGCGATTCGCGCCGCCGCGCGCTTCATCGACAGGGCCGAGCGGGAGCTTGCTCCGCGATTCGCCGCGAGAGCTCATCCGGTGCTGGGCCCCCCGACACTGAACGTCGGCACGATTCGAGGAGGCGACCAGCCCTCGACCGTTCCGGCAAAGTGCGTTCTCAGAGTGGACCGGCGTACGGTTCCTGGCGAGAGCTTTCAGGACGTCGTCAGGGAGCTTCAGGAACTGCTCCGGGCCGTAGAGTCCGAGATGGAGGGTCTCAGATCCGCCGTGCGCAGGATGCCGGGGGGGATGGCGACGCTCGAGCACGTGGCACTCGTGACCGAGCCCTCGCACCCCATCGTTCGGTCGGCCGAGGAGGCACGGCGGGAAGTGCTGGGCGATACGGGGCGACTCACCACGTTTCCCGCGTGGTCGGATGGAGCCCTCCTCTCGCGGTTCGGCGGGATTCCCTCCATCATTCTGGGGCCGGGAAAGCTTTCTCTCGCGCACTCGCCGTTCGAGAGCGTACCCGTCGAAGACCTGCTCGACGCCGCCCGAATTTATGCTCTGACCGCAACGCTGTTCTGTTCTCCATGAAGCTCAAGCTCCCGCATACCTACGTCCTTCTCTTCGCGCTCGTCGTGGCCGCGGCCCTCGCGACGCACGTCATTCCCGCCGGAGAGTATGAGCGCGTAGATCGTGGTGGCCGCACCGTCGTCGATCCGGCCTCTTATCAGGAAGCTCGCTCCGATCCCGCGAGCGTTGCCGACGTCTTCCTGGCCTTCCCTCGAGGCCTGAGCGCTACCGCCGACATCGTGTTCTTTATCTTCATCATCGGCGGCGCCTTCGGAGTGGTGAACGCGACGGGCGCCATCGAGGGCGCCATCGAATGGATCATCGCCAAAGGCGGTCGTGGAGAGCGGGTCATACCCGTCTTGATGCTCGTCTTCGCCCTCGCTGGAGGAAGCCTCGGTATGGCGGAAGAGACTCTCGTGTTCCTTCCGGCGCTCCTCGTACTCTCGCGACGGCTCGGCTATGACGCGATCACCGCGGGCGCGGTCGGCCTCGTTGGCGCGGGAGCGGGATTCGCGGGAGCGTTCATGAACCCGTTCACCGTGGGTGTCGCTCAGGGAATCGCCGAGCTGCCTCTATTTTCGGGAATCGGCTATCGGCTCGTCGTCTGGGTCGTCGTGACATCGCTCGCCATCTTTCACGTGATGCGGTACTCCGCGCGCGTGCGCAGCGCGCCCCAGGTCAGCGAGCCATCCTCCATGCGCGGTCTGAAACGCCGCCACATCCTCGTACTCCTGCTGTTGGCAGCGACCGTCGGAGCCTTCGTCGTCGGAGCTCTCCAATGGGGCTGGGGCCTTCTGGAGCTGAGCGGCGTCTTCGTCGCGGTGACGTTCCTCGCTGGTTGGCTCGGAGGCCTCGGAGCGGATGAGATCGCCGAGAATTTCATCGAAGGCGCGGCCGGTATCACCACCGGCGCTCTCGTGGTTGGGCTCGCCCGCGGCGTGCTGGTAATCTTCGACGGCGCCCTGGTGACGGATACCATCTTGCACGCGCTCGCGGGCGCGGTCGAGAACCTGCCACGCTCGGCGAGCGTCGTCGGCATCTATCTCGTGCAGGTGCTTTTGAACTTCATCGTGCCCTCGGGAAGCGGTCAGGCGGCGCTTTCCATCCCAATCCTCGCGCCGCTCGGCGATCTCGTCGGCGTGACCCGGCAAACCACCGTGCTCGCCTACCAGTTCGGGGACGGATTCACGAACGTGCTCACCCCGACCCAGGGCTACTTCATGGCGGGGCTCGCCATGATAGGCGTCAAGTGGACCGATTGGGTTCGGTTCATCTGGCCACTCCAGTGTCTCTGGTTGATTGCCGGCCTGGTGCTGCTCCTCACCGCCCACGCGATGCAGTACGGCCCGTTCTAGCTCTAATGAATATACCCAATCGACCGCAAGCGCTCTAAGACGTCGTCCTGCCCTTCGCTCGATGCTTCGGTGCCGACGTCGAAGTCGATCTCGGAGTCGACATAGCGTGGCGGAGCGCGCTCGAGCGTCTCCGGCTCGAAGATTTGCGCGAGCACTTTTCCGTCCATAGCGAGGGGAACGGGTGAGGAGAGCAGATGCAGAAGGGTTGGCGCAACGTCGAGGACCGAAGCGCCGTGAAACGCCCGGTCCTGGCGAATTCCTGCGCCGGATGCGATGAAGATGCCCTCGGGCGAATGCAGCCCTCCGAGCTCGGCGGGCACCAGACCGTGGTCCGAAATGACCACAATGGTGGCGTGCTCGGGAAGGAGCGCGATGAGCTCGCCCAACCAGCGGTCGACCAGCTCGTACGTCGAATCGACGATGCGTCGCGCAGACTCGCGACACCCGGGCCGCATCTCGGCACCGTGTTTCCAGGAGAGATAGGCGTGACTCAAGACGTCGAGGGACTCGAAATAGACCATGAACAGTCCGCTGCTCATGGAGGGCAAGAGCTTTCTGGCGGCGCGGACATAGAGCTCGTCCTGACGGAGAACGCCGGGAATGGCCGCTCGATCCTCGATGAGGGGAGGATCGCAGTCCAGAAGATGAAGGGAGGAAAAGACCGGTTCCATCTCCTCGAGCGACGGATAGAGCGGCTCGATCTCGGAGACGAGCTCGGGGGGCCAGGTGAGGTCGCTCGTGGTGTTCACCCGCCGACCGCGGAGCCCCATGCGCGACGACACGAGATACCCATTGACCGGGTACGCAGGCCAGGTGCCCCAGTAACCGACGATCCCCACCGGGTGCCCTTCGTCGCCGGCGAGAGTCCAGACGGGGCGCGATCGCAGGTGGGCACTCTGCGCCTCCACGACTGGTCCCTCCGGCTTGTAAAAACCACGTCCGAGGTCGAAACGAGCGAACGCCGGATCGAGCTCGAGCACGGAACGACCCTCGACGTCCAGTACCTCTAGGCGAGCCAGCTGAGCTGAGAGGAGGCGGTGATCCTTCGTTCTTCCGCTCGTCACATCCGACGGGCGGCTCTGCCGTGTCAGCTCGAAAACGACCTCGTTGCGAGCAGGCCGGAGCCGCTCGGTGGCCACCGCAACCTGGAACTCTTGCCATTCCACGGGAACGGTCAGGTTGCCGAGCGGCTCGCCGTTGAATCGAATGCCGATGTTCTGCGTTCCGTTCGACTCGTAGGAGCGGAGTCTCAATCGCATGAGAAACGGGCCGCTGCCCCGGATTTCCGGAAGGTTCAGCTCGGCGACGGGCGGGTCGTCCTCCGATCCCATCCAGACGACCGAGGTGCCGGGCTTTGGCAGAAGAAAGTCTCTGACGCCATGTCTCTCGGCAACGACCCCCGTAGCCACGCTCGCCCAAAGAATCGGGGACCAGTAGCCGCGACGCGGTTCCGCGGCCATGATCCGTCGCTCGGCGAGAGACTGCATCGGCCCATACACGCCGTCGTCGATGAGCCGCTCGAAAGCGGGAACCCTTTGATGGGAACGCAACTCGTCGATGATGTCCCCACTGGCCCCATCCAGGCAGAACACGGCGACAAAGGGCGGAGCGTCGCGGCACGACCAGGATCCGCCCGCGAGCGCGGCGACCGCGGCAAAGAGCACATGCGGCTTCGAATACACGGCGCCAGAGTGTAACCGATCCCGCGCGGAGGTCTTGCTAGAATAGGAATGGAATGGCAGGAGCCGACCGAAAAACCGAGGGTGAAGTCCTCGAGAAAACGCGCTCGAAGACGGACAAGCCCAAGCTCTACAAGGTGATCCTCCACAACGACGACTACACCACGATGGACTTCGTCGTGAGGATCCTCGAGGCGGTGTTCAACAAGTCACCCGCCGAAGCGCACCGCATCATGATGCACGTGCATACCCGGGGCGCGGGGATTGCCGGCGTATATCCTCACGAAGTGGCGGAAACGAAGGCGGCCCTCGTGCACGATTGGGCCAAAGAAGCGGGTCACCCGCTTCGTTGCAGCATCGAGCCGGAATGACGACTATGCGGCGCCTCCGCCTACGCACGAAAGCTACGGCGTGAGAGCATTAAACGAACTAATATTGAAGAAGTAACGGGATGTTTACCACTAACCTGGAAATGGTCTTGAACGTCGCCTATCGTGAGGCCGACACGAGGCGGCACGCGCATTTGACTCTCGAGCATCTGCTCTTCGCCATCGCGCACGATCCAAAAGGAGAGGAGATCCTCCAGGCTTGCGGCGCCGATTTGGAAAAGCTTCGCAGTCGCCTCAAGAGTCATCTCGAGCACGATATCGAGCTCCTTCCCCTGGACTCTCACCAGGAGCCGATCCAGACGCTCGCATTTCAACGGGTGCTGCAAAAAACGGTGCTCCACGTTCAAAGCTCGGGCAAGAGCGAGGCCGATATCGGGGACACGCTCGCCGCGATACTTCAGGAGCGGCGCTCCCACGCGGCGAAGCTCCTGGAGTCGCAGCAAATCACCCGGCTCGACGTGCTCAATTACATCTCTCACGGAATCACCAAAGTGCCGCAGATCCCCGCGGGTGAGCCGGCGGGGGCCGGCGTCGGCGAGGAAGATGCGCCCAACCGAGCTTCGGATCCGCTCACGGCTTTCACGGTGAACCTCACCGAGCGAGCCCGCCAGGGGCTTCTCGATCCACTCGTGGGCCGTAGCGCGGAGATCAAGAGGGCGCTCGAGATCCTTTGTCGCCGCCGGAAGAACAATCCGGTCTTCGTGGGTGACGCCGGTGTGGGGAAGACCGCGCTGGTCGAGGGGTTGGCGCAGAAGCTCGCTGCCGATCAAGTGCCCGAGATCCTGAGGGGCGCGGAGATCTTCGCCCTGGACTCGGGTGCGCTTCTCGCCGGTACGCGTTATCGAGGAGATTTCGAAGAGCGTTTCAAGATGGTCATCGCCGCTCTCGAGATGCGGGAGAAGCCGGTGCTCTTCATCGATGAGCTGCACACGATGGTGGGAGCGGGCGCGACCACGGGTGGCACGATGGACCTGGCCAACCTCGTGAAGCCGGTTCTGACCGAAGGGCGCGTTCGTCTTATTGGCTCCACGACGTTCGAGGAGTTCAAGCACCTCGAGAAAGACCGCGCCCTCCACCGAAGGCTTCAGAGAATCGTGGTCGAGGAGCCGTCTTTCGAGGACACGGTCAAGATTCTGGAGGGATTGCAGTCGCGCTACGAGGAGCATCATCGGGTGACCTACACGAAGGGTGCGCTGGAGACCGCCGTCCGTCTCGCGAAGAGACACTTGCGCGAGCACCGTCTTCCCGACAGCGCCGTGGACGTGATCGACGAAGCCGGCGCGGCGCAACGTTTGTCGGCGAAAACCGAAGACGCGTCGTCTCCGGTAGATATCCCGCAGATCGAGAAGATCGTGGCCCGGATCGCTCGAATCCCGGAAAAGCAGACATCGGCCTCCGACAAGGAGAGATTGCGCACGTTGCCGGAATCGCTGAAACGTGTCGTATTCGGGCAGCCCGGCCCCATCGATGCCGTTGCCCGCGCCATTCGCCGCTCTCGTGCCGGGTTGGGCCACCCGGACCATCCCGCCGGATGTTTCCTGTTCACCGGACCGACTGGGGTAGGGAAGACCGAGCTGGCACGACAGCTCGCGCGTCACCTCGGAAACGAGTTCATTCGCTTCGATATGAGCGAGTATATGGAGAAGCATGCCGTGGCGCGTCTCATCGGCGCGCCACCCGGCTACGTGGGTTTCGAGCAGGGAGGGCTTCTCGTCGACGCGGTGCGGCAACATCCCTACTGTGTCGTGCTTCTCGACGAGATCGAGAAGGCGCACATGGATCTGTTCAATATCCTGCTCCAGGTCATGGATCATGCCGCTCTGACGGACAATACCGGTCGGAAAGCCGACTTTCGTCAAGCGATTCTGATCATGACCTCCAACGCGGGATCG